>JAILQA010000523.1 GCA_024699205.1 Treponema sp.
AAGCAGCCAGCCTGTTCCAAAAATTACAAGCAGAGTCAGGAATACCGACATAATAAGAACCATTACAGCTCCCGCCTGGGCAATATGATTCAAATCATCATCAGACTTACCTGCACCTAAATATTGAGCAAGAACAATAGAACAACCCGTTCCAATTACCGAAAAAAGAATTACCAGAAAAAAAGAATATTGGGAAACCAGTCCGACAGCCGCAACCGCATCATTACTGTAGGAACTTAACATCATGGTATCTACAGATGAAACCAGAATACGGAAAAATTGCTCCATGGCAATCGGAAAGGTTAGTTTAAGCATTGGCAAAGCGCCGCGATTTTTATTCTGCATGATTTTATCTTATCCTGTTTTCATCATATCCTTTTGAAAAAATCAAAAATTGTTTGATTCTATCAAGATTTAGTATGAAAACCTCACTTTTGACAAAAAGACTTGTTCTATTTTGAAATATCCGACATATTATTATTAATTCTATTAACAGAAGCAATTTATAGGAGCAAATTATGGACGAAAACAGAGTAAAGAGAAACGATTTACTGGCAGAAAAAGTTATCAAAGGATTAAAATCCCGCAACATGACAGGTTACTATGCACACTCAAAGGAAGAAGCTTTAAAAATAGCACTTTCACTGATTCCAGAAGGTTCAAAGGTTTCAAAAGGCGGTTCCATGAGCGTTAAAGAAATTGGTCTTTCAAAAGCTCTTGCAGAAGGAAATTATGATTTTATAGACCGTGACAATAAAAGCGAAGATCCTAGAGCTGCTGCCCTTAAAGCTTATGATGCCGATGTTTATCTTTGCAGTGCCAATGCTATGACTGATGATGGCGTACTTGTAAATATTGACGGCAATTCCAACCGCGTTTCTGCTCTTGCTTTTGGTCCAAAAAAAGTCATTTTAATAGTAGGAATGAATAAAATTACCAGCGATATAGACCATGCTTTAAAACGAGCCCGCAATGAAGCTGCTCCAATCAATACTCAGAGATTTGGTCTGGATACTCCTTGTACAAAAACAGGTGCCTGTATGAACTGCAAAAGCCCTGATACAATCTGCTGTCAGTTTTTGATTACACGTTATTCACGCCACCCGGGCAGAATTCACGTAATTTTGGTAAATGACCAGCTCGGATTCTAAGGTGTATAAATAATCTTTTTCATAAGTAATAAAAAAAATAAAGACTTATGAAATAAAATTTGTTATATTAATAATTATGGAAGAATTACTTTACGATTATATTATTATCGGTGGTGGAGTAGCTGGATTGGCTTCTGCTCAGTATGCAGCAAGAGGCGGATTAAAAACTGTAGTCATACAAGGTTCCTCTTTTGGTGGTCAGGTAATGCAGATAGCAGATTTAGAGAACTACCCTGGCGTATATCCTAATGTTTCTGGTGCAGATTTTATTGAAAAAATGCAGGAACAGACTATGGCTTTTGGCGCAAAAATGGAATATGGTCCAGTAACTTCAATTGATAAGGTTGACAATACCTTTACTGTTAAGACAAAGAGCAAGGCCTTCAAGGCTCCTGCTGTTCTCATTGCTACAGGTGCAGTTCACAGAAATCTTGGTGTTCCTGGCGAAAAAGAATTAACAGGACGTGGAGTTTCTTATTGTGCTACCTGCGACGGACCTTTTTTCAAAAACAAGCGTATTGTCGTAGTTGGTGGTGGTGATTCAGCCTGTTCCGAAGCTATTTATCTTTCCAGTCTTTCTGATGATGTAAAAATCATTCACAGACGAGATTCCTTCCGTGCTCAGCAGGCCGTTATAGATAAAATGCTTAAGAGTGGGGTTCAGCCTGTCTATGATTCTGTTGTAAAATCTGTAAATGGAAGCAATAAAGTTGAATCAGTTACTGTAGAAAACGTAAAAACTGGTAAAACTGAAGAACTTGCTTGTGATGCAGTTTTTGTTTTTGTCGGAATGTTACCACAGAATGACCTGGTAGACATGCTTAAAAAAGATGAGCAGGGCTACATCATAACTGGTGAAGACATGGAAACTTCAGTTCCGGGGCTTTTTGCTGCCGGTGATGTTCGTGCTAAATCTTTCAGACAGATTGTTACAGCGGTTGCTGATGGTGCAATTGCTGCTAATTCTGCAAAAAAATACCGGGAATAAATAAAACTAAGATGAGATTTTGCACCGGCGTTAATTGCAGCAATAAAAAAATAATTCTCAAAAACAGGATTTGCAGGTCTTTCTTTTATTCTGCTATATTCTTTATTTCAATTTTTTTTCCTGCTCCTGTTTTTTCTCAGGCACTGACAGATTCACTTTCCCTTTCTCGCTCTAACGAAAGTCTGACCTTCTGGTCTGACCTTCCTAACGAGCAGCTTGCCCGCGAAATTACAGACAAAATGACAGATGTTGAATTATATTCCCAGATTCTGATGTTTGGCTGGGCAGGTGCTGAACCTCCTGAGCTTTTATATCAGTGGATTAGTCGAGGTCTTGGTAGTGTAAAGGTTTTTGGCTGGAATACAGATAACATCAAACTGGTTGCAAAATCTGTTTCTTCTCTTCAGAAAAGTTCAATTTCAAACCGCTTCCAGATTCCTCTTTTTGTAGCAACAGATCAGGAAGGAGGCTGGATTCGTCATGTAAAAGGAGATACTTCAATCACTCCTGGAAATATGGCAATCGGTGCTTCCGGTTATCCGCTGGATTCCTGGTATTCTGCTTACTATATATGTAAGGAAATCAAGGCTCTTGGAATAAACATGAACTTTGCTCCAACTGTAGATTTATTCACAAACCATGAATCTACAATTATTAGTACCCGTTCTTTTGGTGATGATCCCGATAAAACCGGAGTACTTGGAACAATGTTTGTAACTGGAAGTCTTGCGGCTGGTGTAATTCCTACTGTAAAGCATTTTCCGGGGCATGGAGATACAAGTCTTGATTCCCACGGACATCTTCCTTCTATAAATATTGATTTTGAAACCTTTAAAAACCGGGAAATTGTTCCTTATTTGTACTTAATCAAAGCAGGGGTTCCAGCGGTTATGTCCGGGCATTTGAGCTATCCACAGATTGAAGCAAGTGGAGCTCCGGCTTCCCTGTCAAAATATTTCCTTACAGATTTGCTGCGAAATCAGCTGGGCTATGAAGGAATTATTATTACTGATGATATGATGATGACCGGTGCAACGGCTTATGCGGGTTCCCTTTCAAATGCCTTCAAGCTTGCAATCGAAGCAGGAAATGACATTATTCTTTCTTCAACTACAGCTCACCTCAACGAATCTTTATGGATTAAAAACCTTGATTTAATGAAGACAGATAAAGCCTTTTATAATCGCGTAAAGGATGCCGCTTATAGAGTTATAAAGGCAAAACTGGATTATTATAAATCTAGCAGCGAAAAACCGGCTCCCTTATATCCCGACCCTGACACCTTGGATCAATTCATTCCCGATAAAGACAGTGAGCAGTTCTTTTTTGAGCAGGCTTGTCGTTCTATAACTATGGGAAAGAAAAATCTTTATCCTATGACAGCCCAGAATTCTGGAAAGGTTTTGCTCATGGGCTCTCTGTCAAGTTTTTTTGAAGCGGCCAAACAGCGTTATCCAAATTCCGGTGAGTTCCGCTTTTCTTACGAGCCGGGACCTAATGAAACTCAGTGGGTTTTAGACAAATTGCCGTCCATAGAAGGCAGTTATGATACAATCATAATGTGTGTTTCCTGCGAAAATCATGCAAAAATTGCCCAGTATTTTAAGAATAAAAATAAAAAGGTAATAATTTTTTCAACTATGTCGCCGGTAATTACAGACAGCCTTTTCTGGGCAGATACAATTCTTCTTGGTTACAGCTGGCGTTGTGATGATACTTTAAAGGCTATGGTTGCAGTACTTAATGGAGAATACGAGCCGACTGGAGTCCGTCCATACAACTGATTTTAATTCTTTTAATCAAAGTCTGGAATCTCGCGCAGTTTTGTATAATGAATGTCATAATTGTGCGAGTTAGGCCTTATACCCAGAATCCTTTCATTTTCAGCCCTAAGCTGAAACTTAATCATCTCTTTAAAAACATTCATCAGTGGTTCTGGATTTACATTCTTATCAGCCAAACCGTTATCCTGCATTTCCTTTATAAAATAATAGCAGCATTCAATTGTCGAAATATATTCCGGTTTAGGTTCATGCTTAAAGGTAAAAATAGAAGTATAATTTCCGTAAAAGGAAATACGTGGAAGTTCAAGCAGAAAGGGATTATGTTCAATCATTTTTTTTGAGCAGAACCAGGTTGCATCCAGAATAATAACAAGCAGTTTTCGTCCTTTTAATGTTTCTTTTAGTTTTTCATTTCTTGCAGTCCAGGCATTTTCCCCCGGATACATTAAAACTGCATAATATTCAGGATTATTGAGCAGGGACATTAATCTTTGGTTTTTAGAAAAATCCAGACCTACAATGATTTCCGAATCTTTTAGTGAAATATGAGCCAGATTTCCTGTTCCTGTCCTCTGTCTTTTGGCTTCCTTTGGGTGCATTAATAAAACAAACTTAATTCTAGGGTCAATTTCCTGGGTATATTTACACAAACAGTTTGACAGTGGTTTAAAACACCTGGTACATCGTTCACTCATAGCCGTGATTCTATCAAAATTTTTTGTCGTTGTATACATTTTATAAATTCGCTATAATTGAAAGTTATGAACGCTAATGAACTTCGCTCAAAATATATTGAGTTTTTTAAATCTAAAAATCATGCAGAAATTTCAGGACAGTCTTTAATTCCTGAAAATGACCCTTCTGTTTTATTTACAACTGCCGGAATGCATCCTCTTGTTCCTTATTTGTTGGGAGAAAAACATCCGGCTGGAACTCGTCTTACAGATTATCAGAAATGTGTCAGAACTGGTGATATCGATGAAGTAGGAGATCCATCTCATCTTACTTGTTTTGAAATGCTTGGAAACTGGTCTTTAGGTGATTATTTCAAAAAAGAGTCAATTGCTTTTTCTTATGAATTCCTTACCTCAAAAGAGTGGCTTGCTCTTGATCCTAGAAAAATCTCTGTAACAGTTTTTGCCGGTGATGAAAATGCACCTCGCGATGAAGATGCCGCACAGTATTGGAAAGATAACGGAATGCCAGAAGATAAAATTGCTTATCTTCCTGCTTCTGATAACTGGTGGGCTGCCGGTCCAACTGGTCCTTGTGGTCCTGATACAGAAATCTTCTATTGGGTAGGCGAAGGTCTTCCTCCAAAAGGTTCAAACAAAGGCACAGACAGCGCAAACTGGATGGAAATCTGGAACAATGTATTCATGCAGTTCAACCGCATTGACGAAAAAACACTCGTTCCTCTTCCAAAACAGAATGTAGATACAGGAATGGGACTTGAAAGAACCAACTGTATTCTTCAGGGAAAAACCTCTGTTTATCTCACAGAAGTTTTCCAGCCTATCATTAATAAAATCGAGAAGCTTGCAGAATACAAATATGGCACAGATGATGAAAAAGACAAATCTGTACGTATCATAGCTGATCATATTCGTTCTGCTGTATTCATTTTAGGCGACCAGAGAGGCGTTACACCAGATAGAGTAGGTGCTGGTTATGTTCTCCGCCGTCTTATCCGCCGTGCAGTTCGTCACGGAATGAAGCTTGGAATCGAAAAAGATTTTATGGCAGAAATTGCAGAAGTTGTAGTTGAAAACTTCAAAGGACCATATCCAGAACTGGAACAGAATAAAGAAAAAGTTTACAAAGAGCTTACTGCCGAAGAAGCAAAGTTCCGCGTAACTCTTAAAAAAGGTGAAAATGAGTTCCAGAAAATGCTTCCTAACTTAATGAAAAATCCTAAAAAGATTATTTCTGGTAAGGTTGCCTATAATCTTTACGAAACTTATGGTTTCCCTCTTGAATTGACCCAGGAGCTTGGTTTTGAATATGGCTTTACTGTAGATGTTGACGGCTTTAAAGAAGCAGAACGCAAGCATCAGGAAGCAAGTAAAACTGCCGAAGCTGGAAAAGCAAAGGGCGGACTTGCAGAACAGTCTGATATTACTACAAAGTATCACACTGCAACTCACTTGCTGCAGCAGGCTCTGGTAGAAGTTCTTGGTGATCAGGTTGCTCAGAAGGGTTCAAACATCAACAACGAAAGAATGCGCTTTGACTTTACTTTTGAACGTGCTATGACTCCAGAAGAAATCAAAAAAGCCGAAGATATAGTAAACCAGAAGATTCAGGAAGATTTACCTGTTACAATGGAAGTAATGACTCTTGATCAGGCAAAAGCAGAAGGAGCAAGAGCTCTCTTTGCAAATAAATATGGTGAGAGTGTAAAAGTTTACACAATTGGACGTGACCCTAAAAATGACTGGTTCAGCAAGGAAGTTTGCGGTGGTCCACACGTTCAGCATACAGCTCAGATTGGAACTTTCAAAATTGAAAAGGAACAGTCATCATCTGCTGGTGTACGAAGAATCCGTGCAACAATCAGCGGTGGACTTCCACTGGAAAACAGCTAGAGATTGTGTAACCATATGTAAAAAAGTTTGTTTAGGTAAAGTATAAAAATATAAAGAAGGATTATTTTATGAAAAAGATTGCATTATCTGTATTATTACTATTCACTTCAATCGGACTCGCTTTTGCTCAGTCTGATCTCCAGGTTCTTACAGTAATAAAATACAATAAATCAGAATCAATTACTGTAAAACAGTTAAAAGCCCGCTGCGAAACATATGAGAAGCAGATGGGAAAAAAGCTTTCTGTAGAAGAAAGAAAGATGGTTTTAAAATCATTAACAGAAGAACGTCTTATTCGTCAGGCTGCACAAAAAGCAGGTATTACAATTCCTGACAGCCAGGTAGATCAGTATTTTATGCAGGGAATGAGCCAGCAG
>JAILQA010000080.1 GCA_024699205.1 Treponema sp.
TGTTTTTGGTCAAGAGTAAATCCTACAGCATCAATTTTTTTAGTCATAATAATCTCCTGCGAAGGTCGAACCTTCAAAGCTTGGAAGAGGATTTCCATCACCCATATAAGTATGGATATAATGTCCCTGACCTTTCTGAGGATTATCATAAGTATAAGTAAATCTGAGGGTATTTTCTGGATTTCCTTCGTCGCTCTTCAAAATAGAAAGCGCATATTCGTATTTTCCGCCAGTAACATCAAGAAGGGAAGAAATACGCGGAGTATAATTTGGAGCATCGTGTTCATACTTGCGGCTGCGTAAAGACTGCTCAAAAGTAAGACCCTTTTTCAATCCGTCAAAAATTGTATCTGTCTGGTCACCATTTGTAACAATTGTTTTATCACCTAAAACACGAACAGCAGCATAAATAATTAGGCTTGGATCACCTGCAATCAGACTTTCATCAAAAGCCTTTGTTCTTACAACTTCTGAACCATTTTCTGTATCTGTAACAAAAACACGGTTACGACTGCCTGCACTACGGCCCATAGTCCAGTAAGCAGAAATTGCATATTTTCCACATTCCGAAAGACCTGCAATAATTCCACGTCCAGGATAACTTGTACTGCTAAGCTCTTTCTCTAAATTAACCAATGCCATTTTTTCACCTTCCTATTTATTTTGAACTGAGTTATTTTGAACAGAGTTTCTTTTCTGTTTCTTCATGCAAATCTTCCAGGACCTTCATCACAGCTGCAACTGTCTCAACTTTTGGATCAGGACAATCTGCAGGAAGTTTTGCAAGAATATCGTTACGGAACTTTTTACATTCGATGATTGGACTTGCTGTCATTGTGATTTTATCTGGTACAACCAAATCAGAAAGCATGTTGTCTGGACTTTCCGGATTGATTCTAAGGCAGTTTCCGTTGATTGAAACAAGAATCATGATATCAAAGAGGCGGAGATAGCTGTCCATCTCGCGTAATCCCTTTTTAGTTTCCGGTTTGCCTGGTCTATAACGAGTTCCGCTTGGGAAAACTGCAATAACCTGTCCACGGCGTTTGCAACCGTCCATAGCACGCATTGCCGCAAAGTTGATTTTCTTTGCACGCTTTGCTTCTTCTTCTTTTTCTTCCTCGGAAATATCGCGACTTTCAAAAGCGGCCAGACTGCGGGATGGATAAACTACAACGCGGGAAAAACATTCTGTAAAAGCACGGATTCCAGGATCAGATTCGTTGAGTTTCATTCCTGCAATCGCAACTATTCTGTCTGCCAAATCTGTTGACCAGTCTTCACCATGTTTTTGTAAAAGATAAATAATTCCCGGTAAATCCATATTGGAATAATGCTCCAGCATGATAAGTCCGTGTTTTCCTTCTTTTGTAACTGCATCATAAAAAGCTTTGAAGTTTTCGACATTATTCAAACCGGAATCAGGAAGAATTGTATCACGCATGAGCATACGCATATACACCTTGGTTGCTTCATTTGCTTCCTGATATACACAATTTTCATCAATCTTAGAAGCTGCCGTAGAAACCTTTGCCATTTCCTGAAAATATTTTCCGTATTTGCTTAGTAAAGTATCTGCCATTTCCTTCCTCTTTTGGAGTTTCTAATTCTGCCCCGATTATACTCAATTTTTCTATTTATAACAATAAAAATGAAAAAGACCGTTTGATACAGCAGCAAACGGTCTTAATTAAAAAAGAACTCTCCTTGTCAGCCAGATATAGCGTGTAATATTATGAATTTTCTGCGTCTATTACGTTATCAATTATAACTGCAAAAATCATGACGTAATCCTGAAGTGAATCCTCGCGCACCTTAATTCGGTAGCAGTCGCCCCATGTGAGTACCGCAGTGTCCACAGTTGCAACAACTTTTCCGTCGAATTCGATTTCGTAGTTATTACCGAACACATCACCTTTAAGACATACATTTTTTCCCTTGATTTCTCCGACAATCTCAGGTTTTGTAAGCTTAAGCTTTTTCTTCAAATGTCCGATTTCTGAGCCATCCTCAAAAATTGAGAATTCAGGAAGAAGTGCAATCAGCTTTTTCTTAAGCTTAAAGATTTCTGTGCCTTCTCTACTAATTGAATAATTAAGGTGAGTTAAATCACTCTGAATAAAATAAACTGGAGTTTTATCTTCAAGATAAATATTATATTTTGCAGTAAGTGAGAATACTTTCTGTTCCATGTAGAAGGATTTTTCAATTCCTGTTGAAACATTAGAAGCAACATTTTCAACAGGCTGACCACCTACAAGCTGAACAACAACTTTATACAATTCCTCAACAGCGCGGTCAGATTCTGCATTGTCTTTTGAACCTGCGAAATTTCCTGTAAGCAAACCAATTCCAACTTGTTTAAGAAGATTTTTTCCAATATTCTCTGAAATAACTCCGCCCATCTGAATTTTTGATTCATCAGCCTGAACATAAACCGTATAATTTCCGATTTTCCATGTTACAGCCGGTTTTTTGAGCATTTCGCCCATTGTCGGTGTTCCAAAAGAGAGAGTAACCTTCTTAAGTTCTTCAAAAAGCCAGTCAGTTGTGATGCCTTTTGTGTTTTCAAGTTTTTTGTAGCCTGAAATTGAATCGTTGTTCATACAAGTATCCTCCAAATAATTAGTATGCTATTTTATTAGTATGCTATTTAATTAGTATGCTACATGGAAATAGAACATATAGTGTGACCAGCCATTGCGGTTAGTATAGTTAGATACAACATACCAGCCGTCTTCACCGTCACTATTTTTGTTTCTAACAATACCTGTTGCAATAGTTGCACCGTTTGAATAATCGAATTTTCTATCGATGTAATCTTCTACACCTTCAATTACATCCATATCTTCGTCATCAATTGAATCCTGAGTAATGGCAAAAAACTTATCTACTGTTCCATCAGCATCTGCTGCAACTTCTTCATAAAGAGCCTGTTCAAAGGCATCAGAACCAATAATTTCGTCAAATCTTGTGCTTGAGTAAGCTTCAAGAATCTCACAGCTGAAAACTGTTCCGTCATAAGCGAACGCACCAAAAGTAAAAATTGCAAGTACAGCAAAGATTGAAAAAACTTTTTTTCCAAACATTTTAACAAATCCTCCATTTGATTGTTATTAACTAATTCTATAAAAACTAAACGATTTTAAGATATATTGATGATTAATTCCCCACACTTTTGGGTAGTTTTTATAAAGTTTTTAAATTTTTTTCTGAAATCTTGAGTATTTTGAGCATATTTTTGTCCGATTGTCCTGGAGATTGTGCTAGAATAGAACAACCTTATGACGCAAGACAGCAGCAGACAATTGAATCAGTTTCCAATTTATCCCCATTTAGATGAAATTTGTGATGCGCTTAAGACTTCAGAATCACATTTTCTGGTTCTGACTGCACAAACTGGAGCTGGAAAATCAACAATTCTTCCAATCGGATTACTCGAAAACTTTGCAGACAAGCTTCCCGGTAAAATTCTAATGACTCAACCGCGCCGTCTGGCCGTTCTTAGCGTTGCAAATCGAATTTCAGATCTTTTAGACTCTCCCTGCGGTCAAACTTGCGGTTATAAAATCCATCTTGAAAACAAGACTTCACAAGCAACCAGGCTAGAAGTTGTTACCGAAGCAATTTTAGTCCGTTATCTGCAAAAAGACCCGATTCTTGAAGATTATTCCGTCGTAATTCTTGATGAATTTCATGAACGCTCGGTTTATACAGATTTGAATCTTGCCTTTTTAAAGGAAGCAATGCAGCTGCGGGATGATTTATACGTCATCATCATGTCTGCCACCATCAATACTCAAAAAATTCTTGAATATTTGAGTGATGGAAATTGTAATTGCAACAACATAATCAATTTTGTACCTGTCATAAATATTCCGGGCAGACTTTTTCCAATTCAAACCATCTACGAACCAGAGCTGACAGTTGAAGAAGCGATTTTGAATGAACTTTACTCAACAAAATCTTCAGTTAAAAAAGGAGAAGGCATTCTGGTTTTTCTCCCGGGTATTCAAGCTATCAAAAAATGTGCAGAAAATCTTCATGAACTTCTGAAGCAGAAAGAAGAAACAAAATCGGAAAGCAAGCCAGAAATAGAAATCTCAATTTTGCATTCCAGCATAAACCTGAAAGAACAAAAAAACATAATCAGCGGCGGAAATAAAAATGCAATCAGAATCATTCTGTCCTCTGCAATTGCCGAAACTTCGCTGACTGTACCGGGAATTACCTGTGTCATCGATTCCGGGCTGGCAAGGGTGAACAGAATAAATCTTTCAACCGGCATGGAAAATCTGATTACCGAAAATGAAAGCAAATTTTCGGCAGAACAGCGAAAAGGTCGCGCTGGACGTGAGAAAGAAGGAAAATGCATTCGTCTCTGGCAGGAAAATGAAGCGCGCATAGAAGAGCTTGCCCCAGAAATCTTGAGAACTGATTTAACTTCTCTGGTTTTGGAATGTGCCGAACGAGGAATTTACAATTTTTCTTCAATAAATTGGCTGGATTCCCCACCAGAAAATTCCTGGAAGGCAAGTAAAAAACTTTTGGAGGATTTGCAGCTAATCGACCAAGATGGGCGAATCACTCCCAAAGGGAAAACTGCACTTTCGCTTGGAATCGAAATCCGCCTGGCCTGTATTGCCATAGATTCAAAGCTGCTGAACTGCCGGGAAGCTGGTGAAAAACTGATTCTCAGCTACAGTTCGTTTGCCGCTGCCTCAAAAGAAATTCAAAATAATTTCTGTGAAGATTTACAAAGGCGCCTGTCAAAAATCACTCCACAAGCTAAAGGAATTTCGCCACTTGCAAGCTCCAAGGAACTTTTGATTTTATCTGGTTATCCCGACCGCCTTGCAAAACGCATTTCCGAAAAAGGAGCGCAAAACACAGAATACCAGTTTCCAAGCGGAAGAAAGGCAATTGTTGCAGATACGGCCTCCGTACATTCAAATTATTCAAATTATTCAGATTATTCAGATTATTCAAAATATTCCGAATGGATTGTTGCCCCGGAAGTTCTTGCAGGAAGAAACGAAGGAATTATTTTTGCCTTTGAAGCACTACCTTCAAATCAGGTAGAAGATTGGCTCAAAAATCATACCATAACAAAAACCGTCTCCTCCTTTGAAAATGGAAAAATCCAGAAAAGCGAGCAAACTACTTACGGAGAACTTATTCTAAGCCAGAAAAAACTTATTCCCCAAAAAGAAGATTATGCAGCCGCCTGGATGACCGAAATCCACAAAAAAGGATTAGCCTGCCTTCCTCTTGATTCCAAAATCCAGGATTTTCTGAGCAGGGTAAAGTTTTACAATCAGCAAAATACCAGCAGGCAGAAAACAACTGCAACTGAAATCTCCATGGAAGCCCCAATAGAAATCCCCCTCGAAACTTCCCTTGCAGAAAAGGCAGAAGAATGGCTGCTTCCTTTTATCCAAAATTCCTCTCCCTTGAACGCCCAGACTGTTTACGATGCCCTTTTCTGGTTTTTAAATGGACAGGAAATCCAAAAGCAAGTACCGGATTCAATAAGCCTGCCCAACGGAAAAAAATGCAAGGTGAAATATGAACTGCTCGCCTCTCCACAGGATAAAACTCAGCTTATAATCCGCCCCGTAATCGAAATCATAATTCAGAGACTTTTTGGCTGTATAGAAACCCCACAAATCATGGGTACAAAAATACTTTTCCGACTGCTCTCCCCTGCCAACCGTCCCCTGCAAATTACCGACGACCTTGAAGGCTTCTGGAAGGGCTCCTGGAAAGAAATCTGCAAGGAAATGAAAGGCCGTTATCCTAAACACGACTGGCAATTCACCGTCTAAAATCACCGTCTAAAATGGCAATTTACTATCTGAAAGAAATATATTATTATGTAGCCTATGAGTGAAAATAAAGATTTATGTCCTTGTGGTTCAGGAAAAACTTATAGCGAATGTTGTGAACCAATTATTAAAGGTAAGATTAAAGCTCCAACAGCAGAAGCTTGTATGAGAGCACGTTATTCTTCTTATGTAAAACACGAAATTGACTTTATCATCAATTCCTGCTCAGAAGGCGAAGATATTGCCGAAATCGACCGAAAGGCAACCGAAGACTGGAGCAATCAGTCACAGTGGAATGGTCTGCAGATTATCCGCACAGAAAAAGGCGAAAAAGATGATGAGCAGATTGTTGAATTTACTGCTGACTATACTTTACACCAGATGCATGATATTCATCACGAAATTTCCCTCTTCAAAAATATTGATGGAGAATGGAAATATGTAGCCGGAAACGTAATCCCAACAACAGTAAAACGCGTTGGAGCTAAAGTCGGCAGAAACGATCCATGTCCATGTGGCAGCGGAAAAAAATACAAACAGTGCTGCGGAAGATAATTTCCGCAAAAGCTAAACTTAACTGATGGAATAAAAATTGTATGTCTAAAATTATTACAGGATTCCATGCAATCGAAGAACAGGTTTTATCCATAAATGATAAAAACGCTTCTCCAAGATTACAGCTTTTTTACAGCAAGCCAGGGCCAAGAATAAAAAAGATTCTGGAAGCTGCAAAAAAAGCTGGAATTACAAGCACACAGGTTGATGACAAAAAATTGAATCAGCTTGTTGAAAATCTTCCTCAAGCCCTACAGGATCACAGAGGAATTGTTCTTTGCATGGATGGTGAAAAGAAAGAAGCTGCAAACATTGTTGATTTGGATGCCTGGATTAAACAGCATTCCGCAATCAACCAAGATAATCAAGACAATCAAGCTTATCAACCTCTTACTGTAGTAGTTTTAGACCGCGTAACCGATCCCCACAATGTTGGCGCAATTTTACGAAGCTGCGACCAGTTCGGTGCAAATCTGGTAATTATCCCTGAACATAACAGTGCAAATGACATTGCCGGTAATGAAGTGATTGCTCGTACAAGTGCAGGTGCCAGTGCCTGGGTTCCGGTTGCAATTGTGAATAATCTGGTACGCGCAATAGAAAAGTTAAAAGCTGCCGGATTCTGGATTTACGGGGCAGATGCCGGTGGTGAAACCTGCGGTAGAATTGATTTTGCTGAAAAAGCAGTAATCATCATGGGAAGCGAAGGAACAGGAATCGCACAATTGCTCGAAAAACAATGTGATTCAATTGTTTCCATTCCAACCTGTGGAAAAATAGATAGTTTGAACGTTTCGGTTGCAGCCGGCGTTCTTTTATATGAACTATACCGAAGAAGGAGTATTAATTAAAATGGCTATTACAGAAACTATTCAAGACGAAATTGCTTCCAAGGCAGTCAGAAAGTCTACCCTAAAATGTATAAAACAGAAAAAAGAATCTCGATTAAAGCAGCTTAAAACAGACTACGAAAATCAGATTAGACAAATAAATATCCAATATGCCGAAGATCCAGAACGATTAAAGGCAAAATACGCTGCAGAAGATTATGCAAGAACAGAACGTGCAAAAAAACGTGCCGAACGCAGAATAAAAAATGCCCGCGCCATAATCGAAATGGAAAAGAATCAACGCCGCCTGACTACAGGTGAAGAAATTGCAAGTTCAATCGTACAGGGAATCGGAGCCGCTCTTTCTGTTGCAGCAACCGCTATCCTTGTTACACTGGGTATTAAAGACGGAATGAGCTTTAAAAGTTTAACAATTGCCTGCAACGCTTTGTTCGGAGCTTCTATGCTTTTAATGCATTTGTTTTCATGTCTCCAGCATTCCCTTACAAACCTCATTGCAAAACAAGTTTTTGACAGACTTTCGCATATTTTCTGCTTCTTAACAATCGGTTTTGCATATACAGTTTACTCAATTACAAAAATCCAAAAAATCCCAGGATGGATTTTATTTGGAATTGTATGGGGACTCGTCCTTGCCGGTATTCTCTTTTATGGAATAGCAGGACAGAAACATAAAAAAATTACAGCAGCATTATATATCCTCGCAGGATTTTCAGGTTTCGCCCTGATTAAATATCTTCTGGAATCACTTTCTCCAAAATCTTTCGGAATGTTGATGGGAGCTGCAGCCTTCTACCTTTTAGGCGTAATCTTCTATCATATTAAGAATATAAAATACATGCATTTTGTAAGTAATCTTGTATTCCTTGCCGGCAGCGTATATATGTTCTTCTCAATTTTCTATATTGCTTATTAATTTATTAATATCGAAAGGGGCTATCCTTTTTTGGGGGATAGTCCTTTTTTTTTGCTTCCCCCACCCACACACACACCACCACACACCCACACATTTTCCTAATATAAAATATTTTACCTAACATTACTTAATTAAGGAAATTTTTACTTAAATTTAACTAAAAACACTTGATTTTTTACAAATATCTGTTAATTTAAAATTACCTGAATATCCCGCATCCATAAGACTTATGATAATTTTTTTTGACAGGAGACAAAACTATGAATAATGCTTCAGAAAGACACGCTTTCCATTTTTTAGGATTTTCGGCTATCACAGCAATCCTAATTTTTTCTTTTATTACACTTACAGGCTGCACTTCAACAGCAAGCACAAATCAAAAATCAAACAACGCAAAAATACCTGAGCACATCACAGCAGATGAAGATGTAGTTTCAACACTTTCTGATCCAGAAGCGACAATTTATACTAAACGTCTCTATAATTATATCCGCGATGTTTATGGAAAAAAGGTAATCACTGGACAAATGGAAAATGCCTGGGATGATTCCTACAACCAGCTGCAGCAGGTCTATGACAAAACACAAAAATATCCTGCACTTATGGGCTTTGATTTTATGAATTATACAAGTCTCGGCTGGAGTGCCCGAAATCAGCAGATAGAAAGGGCTGTTAATTTCTGGAACGGAACAGATTATGACGGCAAAAAAATCAGCGATAATCAGGGTATTGTTGCTTTCTGCTGGCACTGGCGTGATCCAACTGCTCCAAGAGGGAAAACAGGCTCCTTTGCCCCAAAAGAAACACAATTCCGCATCCCTTATGACACAGACAATCATGCCTGGAAAACCGATACAGTAGAATATAAAGAAATCCTTGCTGATTTGGATGTAATAGCCCGCGAACTTTCAAAATTGCAATACATGGAAGTCCCGGTTATCTGGCGTCCAATGCACGAAGGAGCAGGAAACCTCGGACTTTACGGAAACACTGGAACAGCCTGGTTCTGGTGGGGAGCAGGAAACTCAACAAAATATAATGAAGCCAAAAAAGAATATTCTGTTTCTACAAATGAAGATGTATGTGCCGAATGCTACATCGCCCTTTGGAAACTAATGTATGATTATTTTACAAACACAAAGGGTATTCACAATTTAATCTGGCTCTGGAACGGACAAAACAAGAAGTTTTATCCAGGCTCAGAATATGTCGATATAATTGGCGTTGATATCTATCCGCGAAATAACGATTATTCAAGCCAGTCAGCCTCGTTTACAAAGTATTCCTACATCGATATTACAAAACCCACTACCTTAAGCGAATGCGGTGTTATTCCTAGTCTTGAAAAAATGCAAAGCGATGGTGCAATGTGGTCTTATTTTATGGTCTGGAACGATGGAAAAAAAGGTGAAAATGACGAAAACTTCTGGAACGGACAGGCAAAAAATCCAGACACACACAAACTGGATATTTATCAAAGCGATTTAGCAATAACTTTGGATAAAGTGCCAGATTTATCGAGATATTAACAAAATAAATACCAAGGCCAGAAAAAGACAAAACCAAGAAAAGACGAGAAAATATACCAAAACATCAAAAATACTCAAAAATAATTAACTTGCTTTAACATCAAAAGAGTAGGATAATGTAATATACTTCCTATAACAAATTATTATAAAAAGTTTTTCTATTTTTGCTTAATATTTATGAGAGGTTTTGTATGCCAAGGAAAGTAAAAGAACTTGATCGTTTTCAAACAAACGCAAAACGAAATGTACCGCTAAAATGGAAACTTATTGGAATGATGGTTGGTTCCGTTATATTCTGTTCTGTTTTCATTTCTACAATAGCTCTATCAGTTTTTGGTCAAAAGCAGATAAAAAATACAGAAAAAGATTTGGGCTTTACAGCGAATGGAGTTATTTATCTTATAGAAGACTGGACAGATAACGTTACCCGCTACTCAAACATTATTTCTTATGAACCAGAAACCAAAGATGCTTTAACAAACAAAAATCCAAAAATTGCAGACTTTTATGTAAAAGAACAGACAAAAATCTTTGGATTGGATTTACTTGCAATTGCAGGAAGAGATGGAATTGTTGTCAGTGGCACTGCTGTTAAAACTGGTACAAATCTATCTTCCAGCGCTTTTGTAAAAGAAGCACTTTCTGGAAAAGTAACATTTGCATTTGAAACAATCGGTGATATAGGATATGGTCTTATTTCAGCCGCACCTATTCACGAAGGAAGCGAAATAGTCGGTGTTGTTGTAGCAGGCTATGACCTTTCAGATAGTGGAGATGATACACTCATCAGTATTGTTTCTTCAAATTACGGAGTTGATTGTACAGTTTTCAAGGGTAATGTCCGAATGGCTACTACTTTGGGCAATAAACTTATTGGAACCAAACTGGATAACGACGCCATCACAAAACAGGTTCTCTACGGCGGAAAAAAATACACTGGCAACAACACAATCAATGGCATTCCTTATTACACAAGCTACAGTCCATTAATCGATTCTGATGGAACAGTTTCTGGTATGCTCTTTATTGCAAAGTCAATGGAAGTTATCAAGGCTGTTCAGAAAAATACAATGACAATTGTAGTTCCGGTTGTAATTGCAGTTGTAATTCTCTTATCTATCGTTAGTTTCACATTCACAAACTGGATTATGTACCGAATCAGAAACGTAACTGTATTCCTTACAGACCTTGCAAGTGGTGATGCTGACTTAACAAAGAGATGTAAGCTCTTTAAACGTGATGAAATTGGTGATTTGATTATTGAGTTCGACTTATTCATGGATAAACTTCAAGATATTGTAAAAAATATTAAGGAATCTAAGGTTGAACTCAGCCGAGGTGGTGAAGAACTCGCAACTGGTACAACCGACACAGCAACTTCTATCACACAGATTATTGCAAATATTGAAAGTATCCATGAGCAGATTAAAAATCAGAGCAATAGCGTTTCAAATACAAATGACAACGTTACGGTTATTTCTACAGACATCGCTAATCTCGATAAGATGATTGAAGATCAGTCTGCCAGTGTTACCCAGGCTTCTGCTGCCGTTGAAGAAATGATTGGAAACATCATGTCTGTTAATAATTCTGTAGAAAAGATGAACGAATCTTTCAACAGTCTTGAATCTAATGCCGAAGCAGGTATTTTGAAACAGCAGAATGTAAACGAAAGAATCAAGCAGATTGAAAGCCAGTCTCAGATGCTTCAGGAAGCAAACCAGGCTATTTCTTCTATCGCTTCTCAGACAAACTTACTCGCCATGAACGCCGCAATCGAAGCTGCACATGCAGGTGAAGCAGGAAAAGGCTTTGCCGTTGTTGCTGATGAAATCCGTAAACTTTCAGAAACCTCTTCTGCTCAGTCAAAGAAGATTGGTGAACAGTTGAATATCATCCGTTCTTCAATTTCTGAAGTTGTATCTTCTTCTACAGAAGCTAGCGATTCTCTTGCTGTCGTTTCTACAAAGCTTAAAGAAACTGATGAACTCGTACTTCAGATTAGAGCTGCAATGGAAGAACAAAACTCTGGTTCTAAACAAATTACAGATGCCCTCCGCAGCATGAATGACAACACAATCGAAGTTCGTAATTCTTCTAAAGATATGGCCGTTCAGAGTGATGCAGTTGTAAACGATATGAATGCCCTAAAAGAAACAACAGAAGACATGAGTGTAAGTATGGAAGAAATGGCCATAGGTGCTCAGAAAATCAACGAAACTGGTGCTACTTTGAGTGGTATTTCTAATACTGTAAAAGCCACAATTGATAAGATTGGTGCTCAGGTTGATTTGTTTAAGGTTTAATATTTGACTTGAATAAAGTTCCAGTGCTAAAACTTGTGCGGGAACAAAAGAAAAAGCCGTACGACGATTTTAATTTTCGTTGCACGGCTTTTTTTATTTTTATGATTTTTTATAATCTTATCTTTCTAATCAAATTACATTGCTGTATATCCGCCGTCAACTGGCAGAATTACACCTGTAACATAAGAAGAAGCAGGACTAGAAAGGAAGATGGCAGTTGTATCCAATTCCCCCTCGTTACCATAGCGGCTTAAAGGAATCATTGTCTGTGCATTCTGCTGGAAGAAATCTGAATCCAAAGTTTCTTTTGTCAATGGAGAATAGAAATATCCAGGACAAATAGCATTTACTGTAATGTTGTATTTACCCCATTCAGCAGCCAAACCACGAGTCATATTTACAACACCACCTTTTGCTGCATGGTAAGGAGAACAAGGAGCAACCTTATTTCCAACAAGTCCATACATTGAGGCAATATTGATGATTCTTCCATATTTTGCTGGAATCATTGCTTTTTTAGCAACGGCACGGGCAATTCTGAAAGAACCGAACATGTCTATATTAATTTCATTATAGAATTGATCATCTGTAATGTCTTCTGCAGGAGCAACTGCACCAGTACCAGCATTGTTAATAACAATATCGATACGTCCGAACTTTGCCATAATTTCATCTACAGCAGCGTTCACCTTTTCTGTGCTTGT
>JAILQA010000112.1 GCA_024699205.1 Treponema sp.
AGATTTTACAGGCAAATCATTTGGATAACCAGTTTCTTTTGATTCTTGCAGGCTTGTTAGTTTTCCATCTGGATTTGTTCCGCCATGATACATATAAAAGCCCAGCAGATTCACACCGCTTCCAAGCTTTACAAGAGAAACCGCCCCTATATCTTTGGCTTTTGCCACTGTTCTACGGTGCTTTGTCATTTGAAGACCACCACCAAGCTCTGCGGTAAGATAAGGAAACTTAGATGAATCAAAGGTTATTCCTTCTCCAAGCCCGTAATCGCTGCCGATATTGTGGTCATTTCTTTCATAAGTAAAAATATAATTTCCGCTTGCCTCAATTTCTACCGTCCGCGGATCCCAGGGAGCATCGCAATACCCGCCCATAACAGGAATTAAACCGCCAGTCCTTGCTCCGCCCCAGCCCGTTGCAGTATAAAAAGGTACATTAAAACCAATTTCCTTTGCCATTTTTGTTAGACGCTGCATGTGGACTTCACCACTTTCATCATAAAGACCGCCACAATGGCCAAACTCATTTTCAATCTGCACGCCAATAATCGGGTTTTCACTATTATTTTCTGACCAGAAGTAGCCTTCAACCTCTTTAAATATTCTCTTATACCACTTTTCGACTAGAGCAAAATATCTTTCATCATTAGTACGCACTTCAAAATCTTTTTTCAAAAGCCAGTCTGGAAATCCACCGTTGCGAACTTCGCCATGAACCCAGGGACCAATTCTAAGCCAAAGCTTTATTCCACATTCCTTACAGGTTTTGACAAAAAGATGTAAATCTCTGTCTCCTGAAAAATCATACTGGCCTTCAATTTCTTCGTGATGAATCCAGATAACATAAGTTGAAGCAACATCTACCCCACCGGCCTTCATTTTCATAAGACTTTCATGCCAGTATTCCTTAGGATAACGAGAATAGTGTATTTCCCCCATCACCGGAAACCATCTTTTTCCGTCTTTTATGAGGCTGATATTATCAAAATCGTACATAAATTAATCCTTAAATTATTCTTTTACAGCGGCACTTCCAAAGCTGGTAATCAGGGTTTTCTGAGTAATCAGGAAGAAGATTACAAAAGGAATTGCAACAATCAGGGCTCCTGCCGAAAAAGTCGTAAACTCATTCTTCTTATCAGAAACAAAACTGAACAAACCAAGCGCCAGAGTCTGTTTTTCTACGGAACGCAAAACCATTTTTGGGAAAATATAATCCATCCAGGGAGCAGTAAAGCTTGTAATTCCCAGGAATGTTATTATTGGTCTTGCAACCGGCAAAGTGATTGTAGTAAAAACCCTGAAATGACTTGCACCGTCAATTCTTGCGGCTTCATCAAGATTTTTGCTGATTGTGTCCATGTAATTTTTTACCATCCAGGTGTTGTAGGGAATATTTCCTGCCGTATAAACAAGAACCAAGCCCCACAAAGTATCGAGCCCACCGATTCGATAAAGAATTACATAGATAGCTACCATTCCAACAAAGGAAGGAAAAATCTGCAGAATCAAAAGTGACATGAGCATAGATTTCTTAAAAGTAAAATGAAATCGCGAAAAAACATAAGCACCCAAAGATGAAGTTATGACTGTAAGCAGAGATGTAAAGATTGCAATTTTCAGCGTATTAAAAAACCAGATGCCGTAATTTGTTTCTGTAAAAAGGCGTACAAAATGCTTGAATGTGAATCCATCCGCAAAAGGAACTATATTCAGCGATGCAATGCTGTTTCCTGGGCTGAAGGCTGCACTTACAACATAAACAAGGGGATAAATTACAAAAAAAGATATAATCAGGAATATAAGATAAATTAAAGCTGTTTCAATATGAATTGTGTGTGTATTATTTTTCATACTTCACCTTCCTTATATGCTTTTGTCTGTCTGAACTGGAAAATTGCAAATGGTGCAAGAACAATGAAAATCATTACTGCAATTACAGAAGCATAATTGTATTTCATAAGTGTGATTGTGAGTTTATAAATCCAGGTGACGAGAATATCCGTACTTCCGGCAAGAGTAGTAGTACTGTCTGCCACAGTAGGAGCACCGCCAGTAAGAAAGAAGATTGCACCAAAATTATTTACATTGTGAGCAAAGGACATAATAATCAGCGGCATTGTCTGATAAAGTACCAGAGGCAAGGTGATTTTATTAAGAATCTGAAGTTTCCCTGCTCCGTCGATTGTTGCGGCTTCATACATATCCTGTGGAATTGCCGTCATAGTACCCATAGTAAGCAGCATAAAATATCCAAAGCCTGCCCAGAGATTTATGAGAACACAAACAAACTGTGCCAGATGAGGACTTCCCAGCCAGGGAATAGGATTTCTTATAAAGCCTATTGTCATCAGCGTTCGATTTATAATTCCAAAGGTTCCGTTAAGCAGATTTTTCCATACAAGCATTGTTACTACAGAAGGTACTGCATAAGGAAGAATAAAAATAAAACGGAAGATAGGGGCAATTCTTACATTGATTTCTCTTAACTGAACTGCAACAATCAAACCGCCAAAATAACAGGTAAAGGTAGACAAAACTGCCCATACCAAAGTCCAGACTGCCACTCTAAGAAAGCCACGAGACCAGGTTTTCTGCTCTCCCATTAATTCTTTAAAGTTCTGGAAACCTACCCAGTCTACCGTATTGTTAGGAGGAATATGTCCCGGATCTGAATAATTTGTAAAGGCAACACAAATAGAAAAAAGAAGAGGAACGACAACAAATATAATTACTATGATAAAACTCGGTGCAAGTCCAAAAATTGGAAAAGATTTTCCGAGTGCTGTATTCAAATGTTCTTTCTGACTACCAAATACGCCTTTGCGGCAATAGTCAGTATATTCTTTTCTGGCACTTCTTACTGAAAGTACGTATACAATTATAAAAATTGTGACAAGAGCTAGAATTAAA
>JAILQA010000138.1 GCA_024699205.1 Treponema sp.
GGGATATCAGTTATGCTAATGTAATTAAACAAGATCCCTATGAAGCAATTCTGAATGGTGATGATAATCAGGTTAGCGCTTTATTTGCTTTTGGAATTCTCAAGGCAGATAAAATGTACGAATCTATGGATAAAAAGGAAAAAGAGTATCCTGCGGCCCTTGCTGTCAGAAGAGAATTTCCGGCTGTGTTAAAAACCCTGTTACAGAATGGTGCAACAGTAAATCAATCAAATTCAGATGATAATATACTTTTCCTTTGTGCCCGAAAATTTGATTCAGAATTCATAAAAACCTGCCTTAGCTATGCCAAGGTTGATGTGAACTACATTGATAAAAATGAACACACTGCTTTATGGGAAGCAGTAAAAAATCAGAATTATGAAACGACAAGAGTCTTGCTGCAATATGGTGCAGATCCTAATATCGGGGCAGAAACGCCTTTTGAGATTGCAAAAGATGACATGTGGTTTACAAACCTGCTTACTGAATATAAAGAAATCTATGAACAAAACCAGAAAGGTTTTTCTATGAAAACACGACTATGGTCTGAGGTAGAAAGTCCCAGAGTTTACAAAAAGGATTTTACCCTTACTGCAATTGTAGAATATGACAAAGATGGCCTGTTGACTTATAGATTCCTGGCAAAAAACTATGATACACTTTTACAAGAAATTTTTACTAATGCAACTGATTATAGAAATAAGTATCAATCCTCAAGCAGAGAAGAAGTAGTTTCTGAAGGGAAATTAAAGAAAACTCCAATTGTAAATTTCAATGATGTAAAAAACCGTTGGAACAACAGCTGGTCAAACTGGGAAACAATTAAAAACGACAAAGGGCAGATAATCAAGTTCGTCCGGGATGATAACCTGATGCAGCAAATGGGCTATGACGAAAAAGGAAACATTCTCTGGGTAGATGGTTGGGGCTTTGATGAATATTATGAAAACGAATATTACGACAACGGACAGTTGAAACGAATATCAAAATATAGTTATGGATATAACACCGGGGATATGTAATTTTTGAAAGAGGTAAGCTATATGAAAAAAAGCTATAATTTTTTCGCTTTCAAAAATATTCCCAGCATAGAAAAAATCCAGCGCTCTTTCCCGCAACGATTATCTTTTTGCCGTCAAAGCTGATTTTTCCACCGAAAGTATAAATTGCATTTTCAAGTCCACAGGCTTCTGTTTCAGTTTCGGTCCCAGTTCCAGCCCCAGTCCCCAGTTTTTTCAAATCACAAGAAAATGCCACTTCCTTTTCTGACGGATTTATAATCACAAGAATCTTTTCTCCACACTGTTTTTTCCCAGTGGATTCAATTGGACTATTTGCCCCACTCGCTTCACATTTCTCACAGCTTCTAACATAAGCCAACGGATATTCATTTTTCTTTGCAAAAACAAACTCAATTTCGCCACGACTCTGCAAAGCCTCGTGCTCCTGACGAATCTTTATGAGCTTTTGGATTTCGTGCCAGAGAGAATTGTTATCCTTCATCTGAGCCTGAACCGTCGGCCGGTCACTAGCTGAATCCAGCGGAACATAAAGCTCCTCCGCCGGTGCAGAACTAAAGCCTGCGTTTGTAGAAGAATCCCACTGCATTGGAGAACGCGAACCAGTTCTTCCATATCCGCCTTCAACAGAAACAAGATTTTCTACATAGTTCATGCCAATCTCATCTCCGTAATAAATAAAGGGTGCCCCTGGCATAGAAAGCAAAAAGGCAAAGGCAAGTTTAAGGTTGTCTCCTTTGATGTGGCGGGCAAGTCTGTCCATATCGTGATTTCCCGACGGAATACAAATGAGACCCATGCGCTCAGGATTTGCACGTGCCTTTTCATAACTCTCCTTGTACTTCTCTACAAAGTCAAAAACATCGCCTTTACCGCTGGCTGCAAAAAATGGATTATCGCAGCGGAACAAATCGTTGTAATGAGATGGCCCAAAGTGCAAAAGAAAATCCATGTGAAAGCCGCCCTGCAAAGATTTATCTGGCTCGCCCCATTCAGAAACCATTGCGGCCTCTGGGAACTCCTTATCCAGAAATCCCCGCACATTCTGCCAGAGCTTTATCGTGCCCTTGCCGTTTTCATCATGCTTTACAAGAGAACCTGCCATATCTACACGGAAACCGTCACAGCCCATTCCAAGCCAGAAGCGCATAATGTTTTTGAGTTCTTCAAGCGTTGCTTTAGGACCCGGTGCGTCCATAGGCTGCTGCCATTTTTTTGCAGGGTCCGGTTTGTAAAATCCATAATTCAAAGCCGGCTGGTGAGAAAAAAAGTTTACTGCGCAGGAACCGTCTCTGTCAGAAATACCTCGCAGACTTGCCATTCCATCAGGCTCAACCCAAATTGAATCTGTCCAGACATAACGGTCGGTATATTCATTTTTGCAAGCCTTCATAGATTCCTTAAACCACTTGTGCTCGGTAGAAGTATGGCCCGGAACAAGGTCCAGCAGAATATGCATGCCACGCTTGTGCACCTCAATAAAAAGCCTACGTAAATCTTCATTAGTGCCATAGCGTGGAGCGGCAAGATAATAATCAGAAACATCATAACCCGCGTCTCCAAAAGGAGAAGCAAAACAGGGATTCATCCAGATTGCATTGCAGCCAAGCTCTTTGATGTAATCAAGCTTTTGAATTATTCCATTAAAGTCACCGATTCCGTCGCCGTTGGAATCACAAAAAGAC
>JAILQA010000162.1 GCA_024699205.1 Treponema sp.
GCACCAAGCTGGAGTAATTTTTCAGCAGCATATTCTGCAACGTTTCCAGAACCAGAAACTACACAAGTTTTACCTTTGAAGCTGTCTCCAGCTTTTTTGAGCATTTCCTGTGCAAAATAAATAAGACCGTAACCAGTAGCTTCTGTACGAATTAAAGAACCACCGAATGTTAAGCCTTTACCTGTTAATACACCTGTATATTCGTCGCGAATGCGTTTGTACTGACCAAAAAGGTAACCAATTTCGCGTCCACCAACGTTTTTGTCACCAGCTGGAACGTCTGTATCTGGTCCAATGTGGCGATAGAGTTCTGTCATAAATGACTGGCAGAAGCGCATAACTTCTTTGTCTGATTTTCCATGTGGATCAAAGTCTGAACCACCTTTACCACCACCCATTGGGAGTGTTGTCAAACTATTTTTAAGAACCTGTTCAAATCCTAAGAATTTAAGAACAGAAAGATTTACTTCTTTAGAGAAACGAAGTCCTCCTTTGTAAGGACCGATTGCACTATTGTACTGTACACGGAAACCGCGGTTTACATGATAGTTTCCTGCATCATCCATCCAAGGAACGCGGAACATAATAACGCGCTCTGGTTCAACAAGGCGTTCCAAGATTGCATTTGGTTCGAGTTCTGGCATCTGATCTACAACTGGATCAAGAGTTGTAAGAACTTCTTCTACAGCCTGAAGGAATTCTGGTTCGTTAGCATTCTTTGCTTTAACATCCTCCCAGACTTTGTTTACGTAAGCGTTTTTCATTTTTTATTACTCCTTGAATATGCATAACCAATGAATATTTATGCATTTCTTGTGAATAAATATACCACAATGCTGTTTCTATGAAAAGTATTTTAGGAAAAAAAAGTCTAGTTTATTAAAAATCAAAATTATTATATTATAGTATATATGCGGATATATTTGCGGATTGCAGTCTTATTCACAACGGTGATTTTTTTATTTTCAGGATGTTCTCTTAAATATGAAGAAGGCGTAAATGCCGAAGAAAAAAATCCTGAATTTATTTTTTACGATACAAAAATCATACGCTATGAAGATGCAAAAAAAACAGCAGAGATTCACGCGGAACAGCTGGAGCAGTACAAGGATTCAAACGAAACTTATGCAAAAAATGTATCTTTTACCCTTTATGATGCTTCTAATAATGTTGATACAGAAGGCTTCTGCGGGCTGCTAAATGCAGATTCAAGCAAGGAGCTTTATGAACTCTATGATGGAATCCGCCTTTTTAATAAAAAGAATAATACTAATTTTCGTGCTGATGTTTTGCGCTGGAATGGAAAAAGTGAACAGCTGACCGGCGGAAGAACTGATATGGTTAGGCTGGAAAAAGATGGCACTGTAATTGTTGGAAGTGGATTTTCTGCAAGCGGAATTAGTGGAAAATTCAATTTTACGGGCAGCGTTTCTGGCGACATCGAAACTGACACAAAAAAAGAGGAAGAGAAAAAATGACAGAAGTAAAAAATAGATTCAAAATCACTTTTTGTGCAGGCATTCTTTTTATAATCTCAGCATTATTCTCTAATCCTCTTTTTGCAGAAAAAATTATCTTTTCAGCAGACAGCATGACAGGACAAACCAGCGATGAAGCTTCCTTTACAAGTCTGGACGGTCACGCCTTTATCAAAACTGAATCAATGGAAATTGCAGCTGACAAAATTGAACTTTCCGGCAAGGAATACAGAACAATCAAGGCATTCGGAAACGTTGATGGCAAGAATTTTGAATCAAAAATGGAATTCACCTGCGAAAAAATGGAATACGACCGGGAAACAAAAATTGCAACTTTAAGCGGCAGCGTAAACCTGACAGACCAGGAAAATGATGTAAAAGCCTCTGCCCAAATTATCGAATACAATCAGGATTCGGATATTGCAATTCTTCAGGTTCAGGTAAATCTTACGCAAAAGGATAATATTTGCAAGGCGGCCTATGCAGTATATCAAAAGGCAAAACAAATTCTGGAGCTTTCTGGAAATGCTGAGGTAAAACAGAAGGAAGATACTTTCCGAGCCCAGATGATTGAGCTTAATCTTGATACGCAGGACATCACACTTTCGGGTAACGTAAAAGGAAACGTAACGGCAACAAAGACAGAAGAAAAGAAAGAAAATACCGAAACAACTACAACTGATGTAAAGAAAACGGATTCTGCTGAAGCAACAGATAACAAAACGGCAGAAGATAAAAAAACTGAATAACGAAATACGGGTGTTTTATGGATGAGCAAGAGACAATAGAAGAAGAGAATAAAATAGAAGAAAAAAATAACGAACAGATTGATGAACAAACAGAACAAACAGCGGACACAGATACAGCAACGGCTGCTTCAGATGTAGCTTCATCCGACACAACACAATCCAGCCCAATCCTGCGTGTTTCAAGCCTTTACAAATCTTTTGGCCGCAAGGAAGTCGTACGTGGTGTAGATTTTTCCATGAACACGGGCGAAGTTTTAGGCTTGCTTGGACCAAACGGAGCCGGAAAAACTACAACTTTTTATATGGTTGTTGGCTTTTACAAACCAACTGCCGGCGATGTATTTTTAAACGACCGCTGCATTACTAGACTCCCTATGTACAAACGCGCAAGACTGGGAATCTCTTATTTGCCACAGGAGCCTTCGGTTTTCAGAAAGTTTACCGTGGAAGAAAACATCTGGTCGGTTCTGGAAACCCGCCGCGACTTATCTCGCAAAGAAAAAAAACAACGCCTTGAAGATTTGATTGAAGAGTTTTCTATAGGAAGAATCCGCAAGCAAAAGGCCTATACACTTTCTGGTGGAGAACGCCGCCGTACCGAAATTGCACGCTCGCTGGCCATTGAACCAAAGTTTTTACTTTTGGATGAACCCTTTGCCGGTATTGATCCAATTGCCGTAGCAGATATCAAAAGCGTAATAAAACTTTTAGCTCAGCGTGGAATCGGAGTTCTTATCACTGACCATAATGTAAGAGATACTCTGGAAATTACAGACCGTGCAATCATAATAAATACGGGCACAATAATGCTGCAGGGAACAAAGGAAGAAATCCTCGCTTCCGAATTAGCACGCGAAGTTTACCTGGGTAAAAACTTCAGCATGTAAAAGGGAAACATTAACCTTCAAAAGTTCCAGTTACTTTTTTAAGTAAATCTACAATTTCAAGCTTTTGAGGACAATGCTTCTGGCAGGCTTTGCAGGCAATACAATCAGCTGGAGCACCACCCTTCTTTTTTTCTTCGTTGAAATGCCACTTAAAGCTTGCAACCCCATAACGTTTTGCTTCATTAACAAGTTCAAAATAACGAGGAATATTAATCTTTTTAGGACAACCGTCAACACAATAGCGGCAGGCAGTACAAGGAATCTCTATTGTTGATTTTATAAGTTCCGTTGCCTTTGCTACACATTCTTTTTCGTCAGCATTAAGCGGCTTAAAATCCTTCATATATGACATGTTATCTTTAAGCTGTTCCATATTGCTCATGCCGCTGAGAACTACAAGAATATTATCCAAACTTGCACAATAACGAACCGCCCAACTAGCGATGCTGGCCTTTGGATCATAATCCTTAAAGATTTTTGCAGCATCATCCATTACATTTGCAAGACTTCCGCCCTTTATAGGTTCCATAATAGAAACAAGAACACCATGCTTGCAGGCAACTTCATAGCACTTGCGGCTTTGAACGCCATTGCTTTCCCAGTCAATATAATTTATCTGCAGCTGGACAAGTTCAACTTCCGGATGCTTAGTAAGAATCTCATCAAGTACTTCTGCACTGTCATGGAAACTGAAACCCGGATGCTTGATTTTGCCTTCTGCCTTCATTTTCTGCATCCATTCAAAACCATGGAGCTTTTCGGCAGTCTGATACACATCCTTATTCAGTGCATGGAGGAAATAATAATCAAAATATGGAACACCGCATTTTTCCAGCTGCTTATCAAAAGTTTTCTGGAGTTCGCTTTCTTCCTTCATACCCCACAAAGGCATTTTTGAAGTTACCTGAAAGCTTTCGCGAGGATAACGCTTGGCAACTAATTCACCAAAAACACTTTCGCTGAATCCACCATGATAAACCCAGGCTGTATCAAAATAAGTAAAACCTTCCTTCATATAAGCATCTATCATTTCGCGGGTCTTTTCCAAATCAATATGACCCCATTTTTCATCAGCAGACCACGGCAGGCGCATAAGTCCAAAACCAAGTTTTTTCATAATTCCTCCAGAATTAATATCAACAAGAAAAAATCTTAACAAGAATAAAATACAAGATAATTGTAACACGACTTTAGCATTTTTATTGTAATAAAATATTAAGAAATTGGATTTCACTCCATTTCAGCAGCCCTTGCAAACGAATTATAAAAGATTATATTAAAAATGACTCCCAGGAGGGAAATTGATTTTGCGTAACCACAGGCCCGCCTGTTAGACGCTGAAGTGCCTTGTAATTATATATATTGCCGCCATAGCGGCAGCACTTCAGAGTCTTTTCGCAAAACCAATTTCCCTCCTTCGCTTCAATTCTATTATAATCTTTTATAATACGTTTGCTGAAATCCTTGTATATGGGTTTCAGCATTATAAATATTAAAAAGTATAAATTGGCGTGAGGTCATGAGTTCTGTGGCAAAAAGAC
>JAILQA010000174.1 GCA_024699205.1 Treponema sp.
CTTAGGGATTTATTGTCTCTTTGACGCCACAAATCTTTTAAAACTTATAATTGCAGCTACATTTTTGTCTGTGGGAACTTTTATGTACCTTAAAGAACTTCATAATCAGTATTTGTGGAAAGAGTAAATTAAAGTCCAAAATAATTGCAGAGAATAAAATAAAAATAACTGATTGAGATTGGAATAATCATATTATCAAAATCGCTTAAAGGCAAAACTTCTATAAACATTGCTATTAAAGCAACCAGAAGACTGACCAAAAGATTATTTGTAACAATAAAGGTACTTGTAAAAACAGCAATCAAACAGGCAAGACTTCCCTCTAATGTTTTTCCGCCTGTATGAGGAATCTCTACCCTACCGATCGCCTTCCCCACCAGACTGGCCAGCCCGTCCCCAAACGACAGAGCGTATATCCCAACCTTAGCATATTCAAGAGGAAGAACAAGGGCCGCAAATAAAATCCCCAAAACAAGAGTCACAGGTCCAAGTACAAACTTACATTCATCCCTCTTGCGCGAAGCAGTTTCAGTTACAAAAGAAATAAGCGGAATTTCATGGCCTTCCAGTCTGAAAAGTTCAGAAAAATAATAAAGAACAACAATAATCATAAATCCAATGATTACAGGCCAATAATATTTTGAAAGCAAAAATGGAATAACAGCACTGATAAGATGAATTGATTTTCTGAAAAGCTCTTTTAAAAGTGTTTTTTTATCTCGTACAAATATCTTTTTATCCATAAATAATTATTCCATTCTGCTAACTCAATCAAATCAAGCAGCTTTCAATTCAATTAAAGTCTTTCCTTATCCGTCAAAGTTTTCGGAATATCAAGATAAATTGAAGGTTCAAAATCCGTAAGAGGATGAGTTACATATTTTATATTTTCAGCAGCAAGATTACTGCCTTCCAGACGTTTCATAGAAGTTTGATTTCTAGTTAAAGAATCCCAGGCTCTCAAAGACTGCTGGAACTGCACAATCGACTGCGCATTCTTCTGACTATTGCCCGTTCTGCGTGCAATTTTATGAAGAACAACACCGTAATTGTTAGCGGCATAAAGATAAAGAGTAACCAGATCATGCTGGTCTGTATTAGTCTGCGGATACATACTTCCACCCGCCTGAATAACTTCATAATCAAGCCGATTTATAAGCTGCTCAAAATAGCCTTCGGCCGCATAATCATCATTGCGAAGAGCAAGAGTATTTCCCATAGCAAATAAAAGATTTTCAACCTTTACATTACCCTCGCCTGCCTTCATAAAGGAGCCCAAAGCATCCTGATAATTCTTCTTGATATAACTCATATAACCGAGTCTGTATCTTATTGAAGGATTGTCATAACCAAGATTAACTGCACTCTTATAATTTACAGCAGCGTTATCATAATCTCCGGCAAGAAGATAATTAATGTCAGCTAAATCTGCATACAATTTTCCGATTTTTTCGTTACCTTCAAAGAAAGTACTTTCTTTTTCCATTGTATACAAGGTAATTCCATTGATGTACTGTTCCTGAGCCTGAAGATAATCATTGGTTTTGATATAGTTTTCACCCAGCAGTCTGTAAGCATCAATATATTTGTAGATTTCGCGCTTATTAAGCTGTTTTGCAGAACTGAATTTATCAAGAGCCTGCTGCAAAGTTTTTTCTACATGACTTACTTCATTTGTATTAATGTAATAATTTGAAAGATTATAGTAAGCAACCGGATTATCCTTATCCACAGTAGCCGAAAGTACAAGAAGTTTTCTTACTCCCTCAATCTGATAGCGCAAATTTTCTTCTGATGGAGATAAAGGTCCGTATAATTTTTCGAGCAGATAGCCACTGAGTTCAGTCCAGTCTCTAGGTTCAAGAGATTTTTCATCCTGTTCAAACATTTTTTGATAAGTAATTACCTGCTGAAGATTATCGGAACGGATATAATAACGCATCATGCGGGAATTGTACAAATTAGTAGGTTTATAAAGCTGAAGAAGTTTAAGATACTGTTCTTTTGCATCCTCAAGTTTAGCAGGATCCCTTTCTGTTCCCCACTCCAGGAAAACATCACCAAGCATCAAAATACCATCTGCATCATTAACATGATAATCAAGAACCTGACGACGCACAATTTCTTCGGCATTTGAATAATTAGACAAATCATTTAATTCCATATCAGCATATTCAAGACCGGCCTGCTTATCATGATTAAAATAAATCAGGGTTTTTTGATAGATATCGGCTGCACTGTAATACTGTTTTCTTTCTCTGTATCCGCGGGCAAACTTAAAGAACCACTTTTTCTTCATTTTATAAGAAGCCGCTTTATCAAAGTTTACCTGAGCCTGTGAATATTCATCTGCTTCAAGAAGAGCATATCCTTCGCGGTAATATTTACTTGCCTTTGCAGGAATATAAATACAATTCTTAGTAAAATTAAAGAGGCCCCAGAACAAAAGAATACCAAGCATTCCAATTAAAATACCTGGAAGTATTTTGTTCTTTAATTGATACTGTACCGACTGCTTGTATGCTTCGTATTCTGCAGCTGTTCTGTGCTCATAATCACGAGGAACAGGAATTGAAATATCAAGCATTTTTTCAAGCATACTTGCAACCTGACGTGCAGGTGCTTTGTTCAGGATTTTTTCTATTAACTCGAACTCAGCGTCATCAGTGAACTCATTCTGAACTATTAAATCTTCAAAAGCAAGGCGAACATTCAGAGGATATTCTGCAAAGTTCTTTACAAAAGTTTTATATTGCTCGTCACTTAAAGTATTTGGAGGTAATTCGTTGCCTGGAATTGCCTTTGAAAAATCAGGGATATCAAGATTTGCTTTTTTAGGTGGTGCTTTCTTTTCTTCTACAGGCTGATTTACATCTGAAAATCCAGGGATTTCAAAATCAAGGGAATCCATAGAAAAATCATCTGATTCTCCACCTAAGGAAGCATCGGTTTCAGGAACACCAAAATCAATATCTTCCATTCCGGTTGTATCAAAGGTTTCAAGTGGTTCATCAGAAACTTCAAAATCTTCTGTGCCTTCATCTTTGCCAGAATCTTCGTAATCCGGAATATCTTCACCAAAATCTGGCATTTCAACTTCAACAGGCTCAGAGGCTGGCTCTTCATCTATTGAATCTAAGTCTATTTCATCAAAACTACCAATATCTGATTTTTCTGTCTTTTCAGTATTTTCTGTTTGTGCTGATTCATCTTCGCCAAAAGAAATATCCGGCAAGTCCAAATCTGAAGCGTCAAAAAGTCCGGCAGGAACCTCGTTAAAATCTTCTTCTGCAGGAGCTGTTGTTAATGCAGATGGCTCTGAAAGCGATTTATCTTCCGGTGCATCCATATCAAAACCAAAATCAGAAAGAGAAACGTCTTCACTATCTGAACTTGACGCTGCTGGTTCAGAAATATCTTCAATTTCTACAGGAATATCATCAAAAGAAGGAATGTCTTCAAAGTCTTCTGCTGGAAGGTCAGTAGAAAAATCATCGTTGCCAGTCTGAACTTCATCAAAATCAGGAACTTCCGGTAAATCAAAATTATCTGTTCCAAAATCAGCCGAACTCAAATCATCCGTGCTAAAATCTTCGGGTTCAGAAAAATCTTCTATTGGAGCTGGCTCTGGAATTGCTTCATCTGCAGGCTCTGGTTCACTTGTTGCATTTAAAAAAGCAAGTTCTGGAGGAAGCTCCATTTTTTCAGGTTCCGGAGCTTTTACAGGTTCAATTGGTTCGGCTGGTTTCTGTACCTTTGGACTTTCCTTTTTAACTTCCTCAGGCTCAAAATCGTCAATTATTGCTTCTGCTTCTTCCGCTTCATTTGATGCACCTTCGGAACCATCAAAACCGGCACCTGCAAGCAGGGCTTCAAGCCCCATATCAGCTACAGAAACTTCAACAGGTTCCTGTGGCTCTGGTGCAGCTTCCTCTTCAACAGGAGTATCCATAAACATGGATAAATCCGGCATTTCTGCTCCACCAGAATCGGAAGAATCAGAGAAATCAGCAGGAGCAAAAAGAGAAGATAAGTCAGGGACATTTTCATTAGAAGCAGCAGCTTCCGCAGAAGAAGCTGATGAAGCCTTTGCACCTGTGATATCAGATAAATCGTCATCAACGACAGATTCTTTTTTTTCTAAAGGCTGTTCCGGCATTCCGAGAACAAAGTCATCTGCATCGTTATCAACTGTGATATTTTTAGGAATTGGCACTAATACCGGCTTTTCCCCACGGGAAGCGCGAAGAGTTGATTCATTACCAATAGAAAGAATATCTTTTTCAAATTGTTTAAGTTGACTTAGTCCCGGCATATTACTGTAATTTTACCCTACTTTTCCCCTGATTTACAAGTATTTTAAAATATAGAAAACACCTGCTTTCTTTATATAACGGAAAAAAAAGACTTCGACTTTAATGGATTGTAAAAGACTTTATAATATC
>JAILQA010000175.1 GCA_024699205.1 Treponema sp.
ACAAGATTACAAAGAAGGCTGGTTTTAAGATGATTGGTTTTGCACGTGAGTTTGACGGCGAAACTTCTTATACAGAGATTCCAAAGTTTTGGGGTGAGATTCGCGAAAAGTATGCGGCTCGCGTTTGGGATGGCGGTACTCCTGAAAACGAGTACGAAAAAGCAATTGCAGAGAACAATATCGGAGAGTACGGAGTTTGTGTTGATGATATTGGAGACGGTAAGTTCCGTTATTTTGTTGCAGGTCTTTACAAGGGCGGCGAAGTTCCGGAAGGCATGAGCGTTTACGAGCTTCCTGATTTTGACTGGGCAGTGTTCGACTGTTATGGTCCGTGTCCAAAAGCGCTTCAGGACGTGAACACAAAAATCTTTAAGGAATGGCTTCCGGGAAATCCTGACTTTGAGTTTCCTGGCCGAGTGAATCTTGAGTGGTACGGCGATGGGGACCCGGCTGCTTCAAATTATCACAGCGCAATCTGGATACCTGTAAAGAAGAAATAACATTAAGGGGTGGTCTTTTCGCCACCCCTTTTATCATATATAATAAACTCCAGGAGTAAAAAATGAAGAAAGTTTTATTGCTTATAATTCCTTTGCTGTTTATTAGTTGTGCAACAACAGGTACAAAAAATGCAGCTGCTAAGAGCACAAAATATCCATGGTCAACTTTTAATGTAAAAGCCGGACAGGAAATCAAAATGCCTGTTGACTGCGGTTTTGTTTCTTACGGAAAAACTACAATTCAAATTGGAGACTGGGATTATTCAATTCCAAAAGAATTTGGTAACAAAACTCTGGTTGCGTCTTTTCCTTATACCTATTATTTTAATGGAAAAAAGCATGATGTCTTTTATGAAGTGATTATCAAGGATGTCAATTTAAAGAAAGAGATTCAGGACCTTCCACTTTATTCTGAAATAAAAACTGATACTGTAATTGGAACTGCCAGTGCGGATAATCCCGGCGTAATGATTCGTTCTGTAACAGGTTATGATCCAAGTCTTGTTCTTGACAGCAAAAATGTTCCTGTTGAAACTGGAAATTATACATATTTTGATGCTTCAACCTTTATGCCGACAACTCCAAAATTTTTGACATTCCAGCCTGTTACATCAAAAAAGGATTCAATTGAATTCTGGGATTATCCTGAAACAATCGAAGAAATTGCCGCAAAAGGCACTGCCGAAAATGAAAAAAAAGAAGACATAATTCGTATGCCGAATTTCAAAATAATGATAAAGACAAAACTTTCAGAATATCCTAAGCCGATCACCAGCAGGTCTAGTCATGATATTCTTTTGCGTAATATGTTCTATTCATTTTGTAATACTGAAGAAACAATTAAATTTGACGGCATACCGTTCCACCTTGTTTTCTACAAAGATTTTGAAAATTATTTAGCAGATGAATATAAACTGGGCGATGATATTTATTTATATCTTGTTTTCCTGTTTGGAAGAGATGGTGAACAATATTTTTATGTAAGAGATTTTAGTATCAAATCACCAGAACAAAGATATGATGAAAAAATGAATTTTTACAGAGAAGTTGAAAAAGAAAAACTTTCTGATGCAAAATAAATAAACTTATTCTGAACTTATTAGGAGAATGCTATGGAAGTAAAAATGAATCTGAAAAAATCATTAATGAATGATTATTATTTTGGATTATCTGTAATTGGATTTTTAGTGTGTGTTGGTTTTATCGTATATTCTTTTGTAAGTGGTAAGATTGATATTAATGCTGTAAAAACAATGTCTTTTGCAGAAATACTGGGCGATTCAAACTGCCTTGTAGTTGTTATATTTTCAGTTCTTGCGCTTGTGAGCTTAATCGGTTTTATTAAGCGTTTTATATATATCAAATCTTTTGAAAATGATAATCAGGTGATTGATGCAAAGGTTGTTGATATTTCCTACGTTAAAGATCGCTGCCGTGTAAAAGTTGAATATCTTTTTAATGGGGAAACTTTTGTAAAGAAAATCAGATTGTTTAACAATAAGCAGACAAAGTTTGTACACATGGATTCAGAAGTAAAACTTCTCTTAAAATACGAAAATCCTAAAAAGGTTTTAATTTCAGAATTGTATTTTGACTAAGCCTTTATAAAACTGATGAAACTTTATATTTCTGATTTACACTTTTACGATGAAGACTCCATAAAGCTTGATGAACGCAACTTTGCCGGTGTGCGCGAAATGAATCAATTTATGATTGACCAGTGGAACGCAACGGTGAAGGGCGGCGATATTGTTATGGTGCTTGGTGATTTATTCTGGACTAAAGAACCGGACGAGGTGAACTATATTCTGAACCGGCTTAGCGGAAAAATCTGCCTTGTAGAAGGAAATCACGATAACCGCTGGCTCAAAAAGCCAGGTGTAAATCTGAACCGCTTTGAATGGATAAAACCGTATGCAGAATTTCAGGATGGGGAGCGTAACATTATTGCAAGCCACTATCCGACATTCTGTTATAATCATCAGTATCTTGTAAATGATGACGGCTCACCGCGAACATTTATGCTTTACGGCCATGTTCATAATACCCGCGATGAGCTTCTTGTAAATCAGTTTCAGAAAATCACAAGAGAAAATAATATTCCCTGCAATATGATAAACTGCTTCTGTAAGTTCAGCGATTATAAACCGCTCTGCCTTGATGAGTGGATTGAACTGGATATGAAGAGAAGAAATGTATTGTAAACAC
>JAILQA010000196.1 GCA_024699205.1 Treponema sp.
TCTCTTGTAATAAAAACCTTTAATGAGCTTTATAAAAATGAAGGGGCAAAGGCCGCTACCGATTGGTATTACAATTTTAGCCGTTCAAGTGATTATATCCGTACCTACCGGGTAAAAAAGGATTTAAAATGGAAAACTTCCACCGAATATGGTGATTTGGACATAACAATCAATCTTTCAAAACCCGAAAAAGATCCAAAAGCAATTGCCGCTGCCCGAAATCTTAAACAGAGTGGATATCCTGCCTGTTTGTTATGCAAGGAAAATGAAGGTTATGCAGGTCGTCTTAACCACGCTGCCCGTCAGAATCACAGAATTATTCCAATCAAACTGAATAAAGAGCAGTGGTATTTACAGTATTCGCCTTATGTTTATTACAACGAGCATTGTATTGTTCTTTCAGAAAAACATACACCTATGAAAATCAGTCGTGAAACTTTTGTTCGTCTGCTGGATTTTATAAGCTTATTCCCTCATTACACATTGGGAAGCAACGCCGATATTCCTATTGTTGGCGGTTCAATTTTGACACACAATCATTTTCAGGGTGGAAATTATGTTTTTCCTATGGCCATGGCCCCTCTCGAAGCTGAGTTTGAATTAAAGGATTTCCCAAAGGTAAAAGCCGGAATAATAAAATGGCCTATGTCTGTTATAAGGCTGGACTCTACTTCTAAAAAAGAGCTTGTTGCCGCTGCCGATTTGATTCTGGAAAAATGGAGGGCTTATAACGATGAAGCCGCCTTTATTTTTGCAGAAACTGATGGAGAGCAGCATAACACAATCACACCAATCGCCCGTAAACGCGGAAGCATGTATGAACTGGATTTAGTTTTGCGTAACAATATTACAACTCAGGAGCATCCGCTTGGAGTTTTCCATCCACACGCAAATCTTCATCATATTAAAAAGGAAAATATCGGTCTGATTGAAGTTATGGGACTTGCTGTTTTGCCTAGTCGTCTTAAAGATGAACTTTTTCAGCTGGCTCATGCTATGTGTGCAAAAAAGGATTTACGTGCTGACGAAGTTCTTGCAAAACATGCTGACTGGGCAGAAGAGCTTTTGGCTAAGCATCCGGAATTTAACGAGATAAATGCCTTTGCAATTCTTAAAGATGAGACGGGGCTTGTATTCAGCAAGGTTCTGGAAGATGCCGGAGTTTTCAAACGCACTCCGGAGGGAAAACAGGCTTTCTTTAAGTTTATAAAATCGCTTTAATTGTCGTCTTTGTTTTCCAGATAAATAGTTTCGCAGTCTTCGTCAAATGCACCTTCGTAGGCAACTGTTTCAGCAGGGATTTCAACTCTTTCAAGACTCTGACATTGAGAAAAAGCCTGTTCCGCAATTCGGGTAGTGCATTTTTCATCAAAAGTAACCTGAGAAAGAGCAACGCATTTGTTGAAGGCTGAAGAATCAATCACTTTTACGGATTTAGGAATATAAATCTTTTTTAAGGAAGCACAGAAAGAAAAGGCTTCACGACCAATGTAAGCAAGACTTTCCGGGAGTTCAACAGAATGAAGCGCCTGGCAGAAGGAAAAAGCATTGCTGGCAATGTATAAGGTTCCGTCTGCAATTTTCATTGTTTTTGCATCGCTGTCCAGAGAAAAAAGGGCTGAATGAGTTTTTGTATTATACATTATGCCGTCAATTTTCTGGTAATCAGGATTCTGCTCAAGCAGGCCCAGGGTGTCATCAAAGGAATCAAGCTGGATTTCTATTAAAGAAGAAGGAAGCTTAATGTCTGTAAGTGAATCACAATCAGAAAAAGCACCTGCTCCAATAATTTTAAGATTTTTAGGAAGATTTATGCTTTCCAGCTGATTGCAGTTGCAGAAGGCTTCCATGTTTATTTCGCGCAGACTTTCGGGAAGTGTAACTTTTTTGAGGCTTTCACAATCAGAAAAAGCATTGTCTTCAATGTACAAAGTTCCTTCCGGGATGATGACTTCTTCAACAAAATCTGCTTCATCAAGAACATAATCTCCAATAGAAACAATTCCTTCCGGGATTTCAACTTTTGTGTCTGTTCCTGTGTATTTTACAAGACAATATTTTCCGTCATCATTTTCTTCAACTTCAAAGTATTTTTTTACAATCATTTTAATTCCTTTTATTATTTGCTCATTTATTTGCTCATTAAGATTATCGTACTATTTGCCAGTAAAACATAACGTTTCTGCGCATATAATTTTTCATATTTTATTTCTGCCGGGTTTTCTGCAAAGCCTTCATCCAGACCTGTGTCTATGGAGGTGTATGTGGAACTTTCGATTGACGTGTCTTCAACCAGATACCATTTTTTTCCTTCTGGAAGGGAAGGCAGGCTGATTGTCAAATCATAAATATCCATGTTTGAGGCAATGTAAAAATCATTGTCATCAGCTGCTGAATCTGTGCTGGAAGAAGCAAAAAGCTTAAATGCCAGGAAGCGGTTTGTTTTATTCCAGTCTGGAACTTTTGCATTGATGTCATACCAGGCAATTTCCGGGGCAAGATTTTTATCGGTGATATCCTTAAAAAAAGTTTTTCGTCTGAAAACCGGATGTGCCTTTCTTAGGGCAATTAAACGGGCGGTAAAATCTACCAAATCCTTATTTTTTTCTGCCAGTGTCCAGTCTATCCAGCTGATTTCGTTGTCCTGACAGTAGGCGTTGTTGTTTCCCTTTTGGGTACGGCGCATTTCATCACCGCCAAGCAGCATTGGAACTCCCTGGGAAGTAAAAAGGTAAAGCAAAAAAGATTTAATTTTCTTTAAGCGCAGATTTTCGATTTTAGGATTTGTACATTCGCCTTCAAAGCCGTGGTTGTAGCTTAAATTATCGTCGCTGCCGTCGCGGTTGCTTTCTCCGTTTTCTTCATTGTGCTTGTAGTTGTAGCTTACTAAATCGTTGAGGGTAAAGCCATCGTGAGCGGTAATAAAATTGATGGAAGCAAGTGGGGAGCGTCCGTCGTGGTTGTAGCAGTCTGAGCTTCCTGTAACTCTGGTTGCAGCTGCCGTAGATGTGTTTTCGTCGCCACGGATAAAGCGTCTAATATCATCACGGAATCTGCCATTCCATTCTGACCAGCGGTTATTTTTTCCACCCGGGAAGCCACCAAGTTGGTAAAGTCCTGCGCAATCCCAGGGTTCTGCAATTATTTTTGTTTTTGACAGGATTGGATCTTCGCTTATTGCTTCTGTAAGAGAAGGCATTTCCTGAGAAATTGGGGAACCGTTTTGGTTTCTGGTTAGGATTGAAGCTAAATCAAAACGGAAGCCGTCAACGTGCATCTGTAAAACCCAGTAACGCAGACTGTCCAAAATAAAGCTGTGGGTAACCGGATGATTGCAGTTTACCGAGTTTCCGCAGCCGCTATAATTCATGTAATATTGTGCATCATTTTGTGGAAGGGAATAATAAACGTCATTTTGCAAACCGCGGAACTCAAAGGTATAGCC
>JAILQA010000239.1 GCA_024699205.1 Treponema sp.
CTTCATACTGGCCTTTTGGGATAGATTCAATTCCTCCACGATAAATCTCTGCAAAATATGCAGCATAATTTACTGAAAGCGCAATGATTGCAGCAACAAATCTATTCCATTTGAAAGAAATATCGTAGCCCTGATTTACTAAAAATCTGATGAAAAGGCCTGGACCAAAATAAACAACTAACAGCTGAAGCATCAAAGGTGTACCTCGAATAATCAGCAGAAATACGTTTACACTTCCAGACAAAATTTTCTTTTTCGACATTCTTCCCATAGCAATAGGAAGTGCCAATGGAATAGAAAAAAGTAAGGTTAGAAAAAATACTTCCAGCGATGTCACAGAACCATCCAGCATCGCCTTTATCATTTTTAGATATCGCTCAAGATTCATAAAAGATTATTTTCCAATTACACTCAAATCTTTACCAAACCATTTGTGGCTGATAGCAGCAACAGTTCCATCTTTCTGCATTTCAAGAAGCTGCTTCTGTACTTCATCACGCAATTCTGGTTCATTCTTTCTAAATCCGATTCCATAAGCTTCGTTTGCCAATGGCTGTTCAAGAACATAGAAAGGTTCTTTTGTAAGAGAGATTGTATAATTTGCAACAACGCTGTCCATTACAACACCGTCAACACCACCAATCTTCAAATCATTCAAAGCTGTGATATTGTCTTTAAATGCAATAATGTTAGCAAGACTATCTTTAAATTTCTTGTTTGCTGGTTCATCAACAGCATCCTGAGCACTTGAACCACTCTGAATACCTAAAGTTTTTCCTTTCATATCGTCAAGAGTTTTAATTCCGCTACCGTTGCGAACTACAAGAACCTGTTCGTTATTCAAGTAAGCAAAAGTGAAAGAAAGGGCATTTTTTCTGTCTTCAGTGATTGTAAAACCATTCCAGATACAGTCAATTTTTCCAGTCTCAAGCTCCATTTCTTTTGCATCCCAGTCAATTGGCTGAGCCTTGAAAGAAACACCAAGACGTTTTGCAACTTCTTTTGCAAGGTCAATGTCATAACCTACAATTTCATTATTATCATCACGGTATCCCAGTGGAGGGAAAGAATCATCAAGACCAAGAACAAAAGTACCGCGAGCTTTTAATGCAGCAACAGGATCAGCCTTTGCTTTTTTTGTACAACTAAGAGTTCCAAAAAGTACAGCTGACAACAAAAGTAAACCAATAATTTTTTTCATTTTTTTCTCCCATGAAATTATTATTATAAGGTAATCAGATAAAGAAATATTTAGACTTTTCTTTATTCAGAAATCCCTTTTTTCACAAAATCTTTTAAGTCCTTTATCTGTTTTAAAACAGATTCTGAAGCAGGACCACCAATTGTATTCCTTGTCTCTACACACGCTTCAACTGAAATCTTTGAATAAATATCTTCTTCAATCAAAGGTGAACATTCCTTTAAAAGCTCGAGAGGCAAATCTTCAAGTTCACAATTCTTTTCGATTGCATATCTTACAGCCTTAGCAGAAACTCCATGTGCAGTTCTGAAAGGAAGACCTTTTCTTACCAGATAATCAGCAATATCTGTAGCATTAAGATAACCGCCATTACAAGCAGCCCTCATTTTATCTTTATTCCAGGAGGCAGTTGCAATCATCTGTGTAAATACTTTGATATTAGCAATTACAGTGTCGCAGGCATCAAAAAGACTTTCTTTATCTTCCTGCATATCCCTGTCATAAGCCAGAGGAAGAGCCTTCATCATTGTAAGAAGTGCAATTAAATCTCCGTAAACTTTACCTGTTCTTCCTCGAATTAATTCTGCAAAATCAGGATTTTTCTTTTGCGGCATGATTGAGCTACCTGTAGACCATTTTTCACTTAAACTGATAAAGTCAAACTCTGTTGTAGACCATAAAACAATTTCTTCACAAAAACGCGAAAGATGCATCTGAAGCATAGAGAGATTTGAAGCAGTTTCAATACAATAATCTCTGTCTGATACAGAATCAAGAGAATTATCAGTTACTCCAGCAAAGTCCATAAGGTTTGCTTCAAAAGTACGGTCTAAAGGTAAACCGCTTCCCGCAAGAGCACAAGAACCGATTGGAGAAATATTAATTCTGCTTAAAGAATCCTTCAAACGATTAAAATCTCTTACAAGCATCCAGGCCCAGGCACAAAGATGATGAGCAAGAGTAACAGGCTGAGCATGCTGCATATGAGTAAAGCCTGGCATAATTGTTTTTGTATTATTTTCTGCGATTTGAGTCAGAGCATCTATCAGAGTAAGAATTGTATTCTGCAAATCAGGGATAAAGCGTCTTAAATAAAGTCTTTCATCCAAAGCTATCTGGTCATTTCGACTGCGTCCGGTATGAACTTTTTTACCAGCTTCCCCTATTCTATCTGTCAAAGTTGCTTCTACAAATGAATGAATATCTTCTGCCGAATAATCTATAGAAAGGCTTCCGTTTTCCAAATCATCTTTAATTGACTGTAAGCCCTTTATAATCTGTTCTGCTTCATCTTTAGAAATAAGCTTTACCTGACAAAGCATTTTTGCATGAGCTATGCTGCCTTTTATATCATCAAGAGCCATTCTTTCATCAACATGAATGGAAGTTTCAAAATCAACTGCCTGTGCATCGGGACCTTCTTGAAAACGCCCGTGCCATAAAGCCGCATGATTATCAGTTGTCATTGTTCCGTGTATTGCCATAATTATTTATTATATAAAAATAAGCCATATAATTCAATTATGAGGAAAAAATGTGTACGAAAAAAAATTATAAAAAAATCGTATACAAATATTTGAAAAACTAATCAACCTGAGCTTTTTTTGATTTTTTGTTCTTCTTTTTCTTGCCAGCCTTTTTATCGTCTGGTTCGGATTCAATTTCCTCTTCATTTTCTGAATCAGTTTCATCAGGAGTCAGGTCAGATGGTTCACTTGTATTGTCGCTTGCTAATTCAGGTAATTCTGAATTTGTAGTATCGGAAGTGTCTACTTCAGGTAAATCTTCATCTCCAAAATTGACAGATATTTCATTCTGCTTTAATTCTTCATAAAGCTTTAATTCACGTTCAATATATTCTTTATATTCTTTTTCTGTAATTTTTTGATAATCATCTAATTTTCCAAAATTATTGTTGTAATCAAGAAGAATTGCAATTGCTGCTTTCTTAAAATAATTTTCTTCTTCAATTGTATTTATCCCATTAAGAACATTATAATTTATTTCATAAGCAGGGAAATTATTGATTAAAAGATGTACATCTGAAACTTTATTTTCTCCCATAATCTCAAGGGTTTCAGTAGATGCACGAGAATCTCTGAATAAGGAAATATAATTCTTTTTCCAGGCATCATAAGAAGCATTTGTAGGTACAGGAGTCAAATATAAATCTAATGCTTTTGCAATTTTTTCTACACGACTCTGGCTATACCAAGAAGGAATTACTGCAATCTTTGGATTAACAACTGTTTTGTATTGTTTATCTCCCTGAGGCCCCATTGGGAAACAGACAAAACCATAATCATCCATCATACCTTGCAGTGAATGATTTGCAATTCTTAAATCCTGATGTCCAACTAAAAAAGCAGTTTTTCCTTTTATGAATACATTATAACAATAATCATCATTGTCATTTTTTTCTTTAGGATATTGATATTTTTGCCACATATCATACATCCAGTTATAAGCTTCTGAAGTTTTAGAACTTATAAGATTATTATAATAAATTCCGTTTACATCCTTTCTTACAACAGAAGTTCCATTGGAAGCCAGACACAATTCAACAAAATCCATCATATCAGACGACATTGCCCAGATATCTGTGTCACCGTCATAGTCTGTATCCTTTGTAAACTTTTTACAGAGATTTTCAAAAGTTTTCCAGGTCCATTTTCCCTGTGCCTGCAAATCATAAAGATATTCTGATGTAAAACCATGCTCCTGTAAAATTCGCTTATTAAAATATACGCCAGGGAGAGTTTCATCTTTTTCCCAGCCAAAACTATAAAAAGAATGACCTCGGTTTAATCTGTTTACAGCAGCCTGATTGTATTTTATTGAATCAAAATAACTTATCGAATCTATAGTTGACAAATCATAAAATAAACCAGCTCTTACCCCCTGCTGGGCTATGCTTTCATCAATTACAAAAACATAATTATCATCTGGATTTTCGGCAAACTCTTCAAAATAATCTTTAACACAGTAATTTTTTACCATCTGGAAATAACCGTTTGCTCCCCAGAGTTTTTTGCGAATAATATTTACATTGTAAGTAGCATTTGTCCACTCATGCCAGGCTTCTAGCATTTTTTGCTCTGAAGCTTTAACTTCTATGTTAGGATCGGTATACCAGTCTCCGATTATTATATTCATTCCTTCAAAATCATAAGGACGTTTTGTTGCCGGATTAATCTTTACTTCAACATCAATAAAAGGATTCTCTTCATCAACCTGCTGTGTAGAAGCACAACTTGATATAAAAAATGAAAAAATCAAAGGAATAGTACAGAAAATGCTCAGCTTTTTTATCATAAAAAATCAATTATCTCCAAATATTTACATATATTATAGCATTTTTTCCAATGAATAAAAACAAAAAAAAGCGCTGCTACAAGCAAAAATGACTGTAGCAGCGCAAAAAAGAGATCTATTTATGAAAAACTAAGGACGAATTAGCGGTTAAGGTCGTCAAGAAGTCCCTGCCAAACCTTCTGTGTTGCTTCATACTCTTCCTGAGGTGTTCTCCAGCCCCAGCAGATTGAATTACACATATCTTCCTGGCTTATACCAGTAATAAGAACATCATAGCGTGGATTAGGATGCTGAGCCATTAAAACAAGAGTTTCATCTACAGCTCGTGAATCACGGAATCCTGCATAGTAAGTTTCTTTCCAAGCATCAGGACCATCATAACCAGGTGCTGGAAGATTATATAATTCTACAGCTTTTGCCATTTTATTGATTGTTTCATCATCGTAACAGGTAGGAATAATCCACATTGGAGTATCGTGAATTGTTCTGTATTCCTGAGATCCATGAGGTCCAAGAGGGAATGCAACAAAGCCCCAGTCATCAGCCATTGGAGAAAGGGCACCATTAGGCTGAGCATTATATTCCTGATGACACATAAAAGCTGTTTCACCATTTAAAAAGGCTGTAAAGAAGTAATCCCATGCAGCGCCTTCTGCCTGTGGAAGCTGATAATTAGAGAACATATAAGCAATCCAGTTAAAAGCTTCCATAGAATTATCTGAACCTGCATTATTATAGAACTTACCGTTCTCATCACGTCCAATTTTACTTCCACCGTTTGAATCAAGAGCATTAGCTGTAAAACAGGTATAGAAAGAAGACATAGCATATTGATCTATAACACCATCGTTATCAGTATCACGTGTTAATGTTTTACACATATCTTCAAAAGTCTGCCAGGTCCATTTCTTTTCTTTCTGCAAATCATAAGGATAGTCTGGATCATAACCAGCTTCCTGAAGAAGTCTCTTATTAAAGAAAATACCTTCACGAGGTTCTGGAATACCAAAATTAAATGTATAGAAAGAATCACCTTTTTCAAGTAATCTTACTACTGACTGGTCATAAATTGATGCATCGTGATAATCAACAGATGTAACTTTTCCTAAATCATAGAAAAGTCCTGCTTTTATACCTACATTAGCAGAACGTCCATCAATACAGAACATATAAAGGTCTTTATCCCCTGCACTTCCTGTCATACAGTAGTTTGCAACGAACTGTGGCTGGCTTGCCCAACCTGCTGAAGCTTTCTGAACTACCTGAACATTATAAGTTTTCATTGTCCAGTCACGGAATGCTTTCTGATCTTCCTGCATTTTTGATGCAGGCGGCTGATTAGGATCTGACCACC
>JAILQA010000269.1 GCA_024699205.1 Treponema sp.
CCTTTGCAATTCTATAAGCATTCATTTTAGAATCAAATCGAAGCTCACATTTATCAAGATTTATATAAGAATATAAAAGACTTGTAAGATAAGAGCGGATTGTAAAGAAATCGTTTTTAGTTTGATTTTGGTCAAATTGAGGAACAGAAAGCATTGTAATTACTGCATCTTCATTCAGTGTACAGAAATTATCAGATTCGTTATCAGTCTGCCAGTTTTTGTCGATTGTAACCGTGTGATTGCCACTTGTATGCTTTAGGCTTTTTGCTTTTTTATAGATTTTTGATTTTCGGGAATCAGCAGCAACATCATATTCCTTAAAGCCTTTAAAGTTGTCAAATGATTTATCATCACTGGATTGAAGACGACCAAGAGTGCAGCAAGAAAAAGCAGCCGAACCATCAGGAGCAATAATCTCTTTTATATTGAAAAGAGGAATCAGACAGTCATAGCTTATAGTTACGTCACCACCAAACAAAGGATAATTCTGTTTTGTCTTATATCCGTTTTCCCAAAAACCTTTTCCCCAAACGTAAGCTTCATCTTCTGGTGATAAATCAAACAATTTATTTCGGAAAGAAGAAAAATCATAGAGAATATCATGCAGATAGTTCAAAATATCAAGACTGTCGTCATCGGGGAGGATTGTGGTCAAAATACGTTCGCCAGTCATATCCCAAAAATCAGCATCCGGATTTACAGTTACAAGAATAGCGACTTCCTTTTGAGGAAGCGAAGCAGTTAAGTCTTCCGGTGAATAATAACGGATTTGATAGGTCGCTTCGTCGTAGGTAAGGATGCCGATGTAACTTTCCCGTGTAAAAGAATAATCGCGGTAATAAACATACTGCCCCGAAGCATCCGGGATATAAGAATCAAATCCCGGAACAGCAAACAGAGGCATGACAGCCAGAACGATAGCTGTAAAAATAGAAAGAAGATTTTTTTTCATACTTTACTCGTACTGCTTATGCGTTCAGCTTTTTAAGTTCAGCTCTTACAATTTCTGCTGCTTTTGCAGCGGCTTCTTCGGCAGGAATAAGAGTTGCTTGAGCTTCGCTTCGGATTTTCATTTCAACATTAGGAAGATTCTTGTCGCCTACAACAATGCGGATTGGATATCCAATCAATTCTGAATCTGTAAACTTAACGCCAGGACGTTCGCTGCGGTCATCAAGAATAACTTCAATTCCATCTGCTTTCAAATCTTCGTAAATCTTATCGGCAACTTCCTTCATCTTATCCTTGTACATAACAGGAATAACGGCAACCTGATAAGGAGCAACACTCATTGGCCAGATAATTCCTTTGTCATCATGATTTCCTTCAATGATACTTGCCAAAGTTCTATCAACGCCAATACCATAACAGCCCATCAAAGGTGTAACAGGTTTTCCTTCAACACCAAGATAAGTTACGTTCATTGATTTTGTATATTTTGTACCAAGCTTAAAAATATGTCCAAGCTCGTTACCTTTTTTCATATAGAAGGTTCCGCCACAATCAGGACATTTATCTCCGGCTTTACAAGTGCGTACATCAGCAACAATGAAAGGAGTAAAATCTCTGCCTGGTTCAACGTGCTTAATATGGAAGCCTTCTTTACCTGCACCTGTAATACAGTCATGCATATCTTCTGCAGATTTGTCCAGAATAATAGGGATTTTGATTCCAACAGGACCAACAAAGCCATGTGGAGCACCGCTAAGTCTAAGAACATCATCAGCTTCTGCAAGTTCTGCACCGCTTGCTTTAAGTTCAGCAGCAAGCTTTACTTCGTTTACATCCAAATCACCACGGATAAGTACACAGAAGAAAGTTTCTGGAATATAAGTTGAACCGCCTTCTGTTACAGTTTTTGCATCCTTGTAAGCTTCTGTTTTAGAAAGGTCGATTGCGCAGTTGTAAACTTTATAAATCAGGGCTTTTAAGAAAGTTGTTGGTTTTGCATTGAAGAACTTTTCCATATCTTCAATAGAGAAAACATTAGGAGTAGCAACTTCTTCAATTGGCAAATCAGTTTTTACCTGAGGTTTTCCTTCGTTATCAAGAGGAGCTTCTTTTGCGCAGGAAGCTTTTTCTACGTTTGCAGCATAATCGCAGTTAGGGCAGAGAAGGAGAGTATCATCACCAACTTCGCTTTCTACCATGAACTCTTCTGAACCAGAACCACCCATAGATCCAGTATCAGCTTTTACAGAAATTGTGCTCAAGCCCATGCGTTTGAAGATTCGGCGATAAGCAGCAGCAACATTGTCATAAGACTGATTAAGATCGTTTTCATCCTTATCAAAAGAATAAGCATCCATCATAATAAACTCGCGGCCACGCATTACACCATAACGAGGGCGGATTTCATCGCGATATTTTGTATTGATTTGATACAAGGTTACAGGAAGCTGTTTGTAAGAAGAAAGTCCGTCACGTACAAGAGAAGTAAAAGCTTCCTCGGCAGTTGGAGAAACAACCATTTCCTGTCCCTGTCGATTTTTTGCAGTGAGCATTTCGCCAGCCATTTTATCCCAGCGGCCAGATTCCTTCCAAAGTTCACCGGGCTGAATTACTGTGGGTTTAATTTCGAGAAGACCTGCTGCATCAAGTTCTTCCCTGATAATATTCATAACTTTTGTTAAAGAACGGTAGCCAATCGGCATATAAGCATAAAGACCGTTTCCAAGTTTTCTGATAAGACCTGAGCGCATCATAAGCTGATGACTTGCAATTACAGCATCATTAGGAGCTTCGCGCAATGTCGAAATTATAGTTTTTGTAGCTTTCATAATGAGATATTATAGTAAAAATTAATTATATTTGCTATATCCCTGATTTTCCTTTTAAAAGTAAGCAGGTTCTCCTTGACTCTTCTAAACCTTAAACTGGTCTATTTCTTCGCCAATTTGTCGAGTTGATTTGCTTACTTCGGAAGAAATGTCAGAAAGTGCATTCTTTGTTTCGTCCATTTCTTTTGATGCGGTTCGTACTTCCAGAGTATTGTCGTTCATAACCTTCAAAGATTCAACAATCTGCTGAGAAACAGCTTTCTGTAGTATCTTTTGATGAAACAACAATTTCCGAAATAGTATCGCTGATTTTTTTTAAGTTCAAGACCAATCTTTTTTGACTGTTCACTTGAAGTGACAGAAAGATTTCTGATTTCGTCTGCAACTACAGAGAAACCTTTTCCAGCTTCACCTGCATGAGCTGCTTCAATTGCCGCATTCATAGCCAGAAGATTTGTCTGACTTGCAACATTAGCAATAGCGGTATTTGCGTCCTGCAAAGTCTTAGACTGTTCTGCAACCTGCTGAACATACTGTGCAACAGAAGACTGGCGCATGATACCTTCGTTTGTAGTTTTTCCGAGGGTTGCAAAAGAATTAGCCATTTTTTCTACAGAATTATTTACCGAAGAAATATTTCCAATCATTTCTTCAACAGCTGCACTTGCCTGGGTAACACCACTTGCCTGCATTTCAATCATATTTTCAAGACTGTTGATGTTCTCTGCAATTCCGTTGATTGCTTTATCTACATCTTCAATTGGTTTTACGATTTTAGAAGCAATGATTAAGATCCAGATGTGGTCCATAAGAAACAAAGAGCCAGCCGTTTTTTGCATTTACAGATTGAGCTGCAAAATACATTTTGTCTCCAGCGTCAATTTCAAAAAACTTATTATTGGAAATAGTCTTTTTGAAAGGAGCAAAAACCTTGAACTCTTCAAAAAAGTTCGTTTCAAGAACTTTTGTTTCATCTTCATTTGTAAGATAATAACCATCAGCATCAAGCAGATAAGATTTACCATTTTTAGAGAGATTGGTTTTTGAAACAATTTCATTTAAATCATTGAGAAGAATGTCTACGGCAATTACACCTTTTGATTTGATTGCTTCAGAATACCAGTCTCGTGTTGATTTATCGTAGTCCGCATCCGGCTCCCATCTGTCACTGCTGTAAAAAATACCACCTTCTGATAGTGGAATCGTATCTGTATAGTAAAGGCACAGAATATACGGATAATCTTTTGTTGCATCAATAAAATCAAGAATATAACGTTCTTTATCTGGTTTCGTCTGTAAAACATAAAAAGACATATCTTTTAAAATGTGTTCTGGCATTAAAAGATAAGTGTGAATATCCTGATA
>JAILQA010000301.1 GCA_024699205.1 Treponema sp.
AGTAAAATCCTCCAGAGAACCATCCAGTGTGATTTCATTATCTTCAAGACCTAAAAAAAGACAAAAATTTTTTATTGCATTTTTGAACTCAAGTTCTTGAGCCTTTAAGTCCGGTCTTAATTTTTCATAAGCTACCTTACTTGAAAGATATTCAAGTTCAGAAAGAGTTCCTTTTTTATATTGTTCTTCATTCTGCTCTGCCTGATTTTTTGCATTTTCAAGATTTTCTTTTGCAAAATCAAGATTTTGTTTTGCAAGAAGCAAAGAAAAATATGTTTCTTTTACCTGCAAAAGGATTTCGGACACTGCCTGTTCAAAAGATATCCCGGCTGCTTCGTAATCAAGTTTTGTTTTTTCCATGGAGGCAAAAAAATCTGATGGTATTGAAAAAGAAATTTTTCCTTCTATTCCAAAATTATTCTGAAGGCTTGTTTCTGTTTTATTTTTTCCTATGTCTGGCAACGCAGCTTCATCATTAGCAGAAACTGAAAGGGAAGGAAGAATACTGTTCCATGAATGTTCCGAAGCTCTCTTTGCTGTATCAAGTAAAAGTTTTTCCCGTTTAATTGAAACATTGTTTTTTACAGCAAGATTTAATGCTTCCTCAAGTGAAATGGATTTTACAGTAATAATTCCTGTGTTATCCTGCGCAAAAGAAGGACCCGCAAAAATTGTTAAAATTGTAAAAAATAAAAGTCTTTTATACATAAAAAAACTCCTTAAGCTTTGATATTCATTTCTGAGTATCTATAGCTTACAGGAGCTTCTTTTAATTTAAATTGAAAGAACCTTTCTAAAACCTTAATTTTTATCGATTTTTACAATATTACAATAAAAGCTTTTGTATATCCTTCTGGAACATCTCCTCCATTTTGTACAAAACGTAACTCTCCACCGTGTTTTTTTACAATTTTTGAAGCAAGAGAAAGTCCAAGACCGCTTCCATTTGAGCTTCGTCGGGATGAGTCCCCACTGACAAAAGGCGTAAAAAGCTTTTCTTCAAGTTCTTGCGGTAATCTATCTCCAGAATCGGCAATCAAAAGCTGCCCGTCATTTTTCATGCAGACAAAAACGCGTATTCCATCAGGATTATGCTTAATTACATTATTCAGAAGATTTGTGTATACGCGCGAAAGTTCAAGCTTGTCCACATTTTTTATTACCGGATTATCTGGGATTTCAATTTCAAGCTGGATTTTTTTCTCTTCATATTCAGTGTAAAGTTCGGCAATACAGTTTCGTAATATTTCAGCAATATCTACCAGTTCAAAGTGCAAGTGGTTTTCTGAGCTTTCAAGTTTAACGTATTCAAAAAGGCGATCAATCAAATCATTCATTTTAACCGCTTTAGAATTGATGGTTGAAATATATTCATGCTGCTTTACTTTATCTTCAATTATGACGTCCGAAAGTGCCTTTGAAAAACCGATGATGCTGGTTATTGGGGTTTTTAGATCATGTGCCATATTTGCAAAAAGAAGAATACGTTCATTTTCAGCATTCTTTTTTATTTTTTCTGCGGCTTCTAATTTTTTTGACATTGAATTAAAAGCATCTTTAATTTGATCAAATTCATTTTTTGAATTAAAGCTGATTTGTTCATCATATTTTCCGTCTGCAATTTTATTCAGCGATGTAATTATTTTTTGAACCGGTTTATCTACATGATTAATCAGAAAATTCAAAAACGGAATATTCATCAAAACAAGAATAACAGCTTGTACCAGATTGCAGATTAAATAAACTTTATAAGGAAATTCAATGCCTCTTTTTTCTTCCAGATAATAAAGCGTCTCATCAAGTGCAGAGGCAATCAGCATCCAGATAAGCAGACCGATAATCATATAAATAAAAATCTGATATTTTAATTTTTTTTGTTTATTATTTCTATTCATCCTGAATCTCCAGTCTATATCCAAGTCCACGAATATTTTTAATCCAGCCTTCACCGCCAAGCTTTGTTCTGAGCTTGCTGAGAGTTACCATAATACTATTATCTTCTACATAAGTATTTTCTCCCCAGCCTGCCGCACTGATTTGGGTCTTTGTAAAAACGCGGTTGGGATTTGTCATAAAAAGTTGAAGAACCTTGAATTCTGTAGATGTAATTATTACTTCTTTACCATTTTTAAGAAGCTGGCATTTATCTGCATCCAGTTCCAGACAGCCTGCTTTTATTACTGGTTGAACTGCTGTACTGGACGTAGACTGATATCTGCGAATATTTGCCTTTACCCGGGCACATAGTTCAAGCGGATCAAAAGGTTTTGTAACATAATCATCAGCTCCCATGTCAAGACTAAGCACTTTGTCAGAAGAAGCTACACGGGCTGTAAGCATAATAACAGGAATATTTGATTTTTCACGGATTTTTTTTAGCAATTGAAATCCATTAAGCTCAGGCATCATCACATCAAGAATTGCGCAGTCAAGTTTTTCTGTACTTGCAATTCCGAGTGCAGTGATGCCATCTCTTGCAGTAAAAATTTCAAATCCGTCTTTTTCAAGATATAGCTGCAGAAGTTCTAAAACCTCAACTTCATCATCTGCTAAAAGTATTTTATGCATAAGTACCTCTAGGCAAGTATAAATTTACTCATTTATCCAATTATCATTATAACATAATAGTTCTTAAATTTTTATAAAAAGAACCTTTCTGTAACCTTAAAAATATCAGCTAATTTGAACAGCTAACTCGAGCTAAATCGAACTCTTGCCCTGAGTTATCCCATACATTATAATTAAATTACAGAGGTCAGATATGATTGGTATTATTGCAAAAGGCTTGTTGATTCCTTTCCTTGGAACTTCACTTGGTTCAGCTATGGTTTTCTTTATGAAAAAGGATCTGGATGTACGCGTTCAAAAAATACTTTCTGGTTTTGCCGCTGGAGTTATGATTGCGGCTTCTGTCTGGAGTCTTCTTATTCCTTCTATGGAAATGTCAGCAGACCGCGGAAAACTTGCTTTTATTCCAGCGGCTGTCGGCTTTTGTCTTGGAATGATTTTTCTTTTAATTCTTGATAAAACTGTTCCTCATATGCACTTAGACGAGACTGAAGAAGGTATTAAAAGCAAACTTCAAAAAACTACAATGATGGTGCTTGCTGTAACTCTTCATAATATCCCGGAAGGAATGGCTGTCGGTATTTTATATGCAGGCTGGGCTTCTGGTTCTGCACAAATTACGGAAGCTGGCGCTCTTTCTCTTGCCCTCGGTATAGCAATTCAAAACTTTCCTGAAGGAGCAATAATTTCTATGCCTCTTCATTCCCGCGGCTTATCAAAAGCAAAATCCTGCTGGTATGGAATCTTATCTGGAATTGTAGAACCAATTGCTGGTTTGCTCACAATTCTTTTGGCAAGTCTTGTAATGCCAGTGCTTCCATATTTCTTAAGTTTTGCTGCCGGTGCCATGATTTATGTTGTCGTAGAAGAGCTTGTTCCAGAAATGGCAGAAGGCGAACATTCAAACTGGGGAACAATAGCCTTTATGATGGGCTTTGTACTCATGATGATTCTGGATGTCGCTTTAGGCTAATGAAAAGTCTGGCTCTATGATTATTCCTTTGATTTTAAATAAAAAGTGTAATCAACTTTCCAGGGCCTTGAGTCGGGGATTGTTACAAGGTAATAGCCATCCCCAGGCATTCCTTTTATTAAAAGAACATTATCATAACTTATTTCTGCCTGACTAATCTGATAGGTTTCAGAGTTTGCTGGGCAAGTAACTTTTATTGTTCCTGAAAAAATTCCGTTTTGCGCCATGTTGGAGCGGGTAAGTATTTCTCCGTCAAAAATCCAGCCGTCTTCGTCGCAGTAATTTGTATAACGCAAAGTAACAAGTGCACCAGCACCTTTTATCTGCACATCATAAAAAATGGTTCCTGAAATCTTTCCCTTTACAGTTTCTGTTCCAACCTTTGCAAGCGGACTTTTTTTATTCATATAGGTAAGCTTTGTCTGAGTATCATTAAATTTCTTAAAAAAGGTTAGGGTATAAGCTTCTATTTCTTTTTGAGATAATCCGTTCGGAGCTGCAAATAAATGAGAAAAACATGCAATAAACAAGAAGGTTAGCAAAATACAAAAATACTTCTTCATAAGAAAAGAGTAATTTATAAAATCTGACTTGTAAAGAAATATTTTCAAGAATAATTTAGTGCCTGCTAAAATTATAATAAAAATACAAGAGTCTCGTGTTGACATATTCCACAAGTGGAATTATAATTGAAATATATTCAACAAGTGGAATATAAACAAAGCAAAGGAGATGATATGCTGAAACACGGGATTCTGGGACTTTTGAATTACGGAAATATGACCGGCTATGAAATTATGATTGTTTTCCGCGATTCCCTTTCTTATTTCTGGCAGGCTCAGACAAGTCAGATTTACCGGGAATTACAGGTGCTGGAAAAAAACGGCTGGATTCAATCCAATCATATTGAGCAGAATAACAAGCCAGATAAAAATCTTTTATCAATAACAGATGTCGGTAGAAAAGAACTGAAAAAATGGCTTAAGCAAGATGAAAGCAAAGGCATTATAAGAAATCAGCTTCTTTTGAAAACTTTTTTTAGAGGGGAGTGCAGTATTGATGAAAATATCGAATATTTCAAATCAATTCCAAAGAATGAACAAGTTTTCCCCGATGGAACAAATGAGCTTATAGAAAAAAATCGTAAATATCAACAGGGCATAGGAGATCCTTTGAAAGCCTTGTACTGGAAGTTTACGGTTGATTTTGGTCTTATGTATGAAAAAATGCTTAAAGATTGGTGCCAAAATTGCCTTCATGAGCTTGAAAACATAAAAAATGCAGGAGATAAAAATGAAAATATTATTGATTAACGGAAGTCCAAAAGGTAAAAGAAGTAATTCGCTAAGACTGGCAAAAAGCTTTGCAGAAGGAATAAAAGCTGAAAAAGAAGCAGCAGAAGAAGCTGTAGAAATTGAGGAAGTTGAACTTGCTTCATTAAAAATTGCTTCTTGCCGAGGTTGTTTTGCCTGCTGGAAAGCTACTCCCGGTAATTGTGTAATTAAGGATGATGTTCCTGCAATTCTTCAAAAGGAACT
>JAILQA010000329.1 GCA_024699205.1 Treponema sp.
ATTAATGCTTTCCAAAAAGATGTCCTTTAATGATGTGGTTACCAGAGTTGCAACAAAGGGCGGCATTACTGAAGAAGGAACTAAGGTTGTTTACGAACAGTTCCCCGCAATTGCCAGAGACCTATTTGAAAAAACTCTGGAAAAACGCAGACAGACAACCTTAAAAGCAGAAGAAATCCTCGGATAGCAGATTCTTTGATAAAGAAAAACTTAAAAGAAAACTCCCTTCACAAAAATCTCTATTCCAATTCCTACGAGGATGAGCCCACCTGCTAGTGTTGCTTTTGCACCAAGCTTGTCGCCGGCTTTTTTGCCAATCAAGAGTCCTGTCATGCAGATTGCGAAAGTCACACCGGCGATAATCAGCGAGGCAACCAGTGCCATAAGCAATCCGTAATCTGCAATTGTAAAACCGACAGAAAGGGCATCTATCGAAGTTGCAACTCCCTGAATCATAAGTGTAGAAAAAGTGAGCTTGGCGGCGACCTCAGCAGCTTCGTCTTCTTCCCCATGCACCGCTTCCCAAATCATCTTACCGCCAATCCACAAGAGCAGGGCCAGGGCAATCCAGGGAATCAAAACTTCAAACTTTGAAAAATATTCGACAATCGTGTGAACACAAATCCAGCCGATCATAGGCATGGCAAACTGGAAAAAAGCATAAACGCCGGCAATATAACACATGCGGCTTTTTCTCATTGAAGATTCACTAAGGGCATTTGCGATTGAAACTGAAAAAGCGTCCATTGCAAGTCCAACGCCAATCAGAACGCTGTTTACAAAAAAGATAAGATTCCATTCCATAGTAAGAGTCCTTAATCATGAGTCTCGCTATTTAAGGCAAGCCAGGATCGAAGTACCCGTCGGCAATTCAGATTCCAGTATGTTGACTTGATACGTCTCTGAAGGTCCAGAAACGCCAGCTACTCCCCCATGGAAGTGATTTGATAATGTTTTTTTGATTATGCCACAGAAACTAAAATGAGGTCAATATTTCATCTAAAAAAAAAGAAAATCAAATACAATTCCGTCAATTTAAATTGCAACTTGGAGTATTTTTTGTCTTTTGGAGTAGTGATTTTTTTTAGCGATTTATATTATACTCTAGTTAGTATCAGCTAACATATCAAAATGTTTATTGGAGGTTAGTATGAGTGATAAGCAGGATACCCGCGAAATGTTAGTTAGCGGTAAGGTCTTTAAGACAATGCTCACTCTGAGTGTACCGGCTGTGCTCGGTATGGTTGTAATCGGTCTCTATAATTTTATGGATGCCGTTTTTGTAGGACAGATGGTTGGTCCTGTTGCAATGACTGCAGTAAAGGTTTCTTATCCTTTTACTTTGATTAATAGCGGAATTGCAACTTTAATTGGTCAGGGCTCTGCTTCTGTTCTGTCCCGTGCGATTGGTGAAGAAGACAAGGATACCATTGACCGCATAATGGGAAACCTGATTTCCTTTGTTACAGTGCTTTCGACACTGGTTATTCTTTTTGGTTTGATTTTTACCCGTCAGCTTTTGACACTTGCTGGAGCTGAAGGAGAAGTTCTTGAAGAGGCAATTCCTTATCTTCGCGTTGTTTTCTGCGGTTCACTTTTTGTAAACCTTGGACAATCAACAAATATGATTATGCGTGGCGAGGGTAAGCTTAAAAAGGCAATGATTATTATGGCAACAAGTGCAATCCTCAATATCATACTTGACCCGATTCTTATCAAGGTGCTTGGTGCTGAAAGAGGTGTTCTTGGAGCTGCTTTTGCAACAATTATTTCTCAGTTTGTTTTGATGTGCATGTCTTTCTTCTATTTTATAAAGAAGAGTGATAATGTCCGTATTCACAAAATCCGCTTTGAAGGAAAACTTGTAAAGCCAGTTTTGAGCGTTGGAGTTTCGGCAATGCTTATGCAGGTTATGTCTATGGTTCAGCAGACAATTTTATACAGCACTGCAGCAAAATGGGGAGGAAGCCAGTGGCAGACAATTCTTGGTGCAGGACTTAGTTTGCAAGCCTTTGCCTTTATTCCTCTCTGGGGAATAAGTCAGGGCTTTCAGCCGGCAATCGGTACCAACTATGGGGCAAAGCGTTTTGACCGTGTAGGCGCCTTTACAAGAACCTTTATGATTTCTGCAACCGTCGTAGCCCTGCTCTTCTACATTCCAATTATGTGCTTCCCTACAAAGATGCTTTCAATGTTTATTACTGATGCGGCAATTGTTACTGAAGGGGCTCCTATGCTGCGAGTTCTTTTTGGAGCTTATATCTGTTATGGCGTTTTGATTCTTTCGATTACCTTCTTCCAGGCAATTGGTAAGGCAGGCGGTGCTTCGGTTCTGGCTCTTGCAAGGCAGCTTGTACTTTTCCTGCCGCTGGTTGTACTTTTGCCAAAGCTTGGCGGACTTGGAGTTCAAGGCGTTTTCTATGCACAGTTGATTACAGATTTAGTTGTGCTTGTGATTGCGATTATATTGTTAGTTAAGGCTTTCAGAGGATTTAAGAAGAATTAATGGGGGCGTTACGGGGGATTTCCCCCGTTGGGAGGGTAGCGAGCAATAACGCAAAGCGTTAGTGCGAGCGCAGGGAGGGGCTCCTCCCTCCTATTTGGAGATAAAAATGAAAGACGAGGTCATATCAAATATTTCTACTTTACCGGCAGAAAAAATTTTTCAGACTTATATGGATTTAATCAGCAGACGAGAAAGTGAAGAAATTTACCGGCTGAATGAACCTATTGGCGAAGGTATTATGAGACATACCCATATTGCAAAAGGAATTGAACTCGTTTATTCAGAACTCGAAAGCTACAACCCCAACTATCAGGCAGAAAAGAAGGAAGTTGACGGTCTTGAAATAATGTACATTGTTGATGGGCACGGGGAATTTGAACTGCAGAACAGACAGTTTGCCAGCGGAGAAAAAGGCGATGTTATGATTTTTAATTGTAAGTCTGCGGTAAAAAAAGCAATACTGGGTAAAAGCGGAATGAACTGTATAAGCCTTATTCTTTTTACTGATGATGTAATTCCTTTTCTTAATAATTATTTTGAAACCGAGGATTTTAACAAGTCTAATTTTTTT
>JAILQA010000331.1 GCA_024699205.1 Treponema sp.
CCTTCCTTATCAGTAATATCTTCCGGCTCATCAAGAAGTTCAAAAATGCGTTCTACATAAGCACCAGTCGTGACCATTGTATTGTAAAAATTACCAAGATTCTGAATCGGGAACCAGAAACGCCAGATATAGCCGGCAAAAGCAACAAGAGTACCAACGGTAACTGTACCGCCCATTCCATCCCCCAGCCAGGCAATTCCTGCACAATACACAAGGGCAACTCCAATTGTAGAAAGATTATCAACCACCGGCCAGATAATATTATTTATGTTTACCGCCCTAATCCAGGATTTTTTGCACTTATCACAGAGAGAATTGAATATTCCCTGGTTTACATTCTCACGGGCAAAACTCTGGGTAATCTTCATTCCGTTTAAGCTTTCAGAAAGATAAGCCGTAAGATTTGAACGTTTATAACTTTCCTGCTTCCAGGCTTCGTGCTGCTTTTTCTTCATTGAAAACAAAACAATAAATAAAACAGGAAGAACAGCCATACAGACAAGTGTAAGACGAACATCAATTGCAAGCATAAAGCAGATAATAACAGCAAGGGTAAACAAATCGCTGATAAGCTGGATTATACCATTGCTTAATAAATCAGAAAGTGAGTTTACATAATTTACTACGCGGATAAGAATCTTTCCATGAGGACGGCTGTCAAAATAAGTAAATGGCAAGGCCTGTAATTTGGTAAAAATCTCCTTTCTTATAGAAACAATTATTTTCTGGGCAACACGGGTCATCAGTTTTAGTTTAAGAGCAAGAAGAACACGCACTACCAGGGTTGAAACCAGCAAAAATATACTGATTTTAAGAAGCATTCCGTACTTTTCAATAAAGGTTGCTGTTTGAGGCAAAGCTTTTGCAGCTGGAATTGCCTGGTCAATTGCCATTCTTATTAAATAGGGACTTAATAATCCTATTCCCGAAGCAAGTAGCATTAACAGACAGGACAATACCATCCAGCCGGCATAAGGTTTTATCCATTTCATCATTCGGGGAATTATCTTCAAATTAAGTTTTCGTTCTATTTGCTCGTCTTCATCATATTTATTTCTAGCCATAAAAAACTCCAGTTACTCTTGCAGATTACTGCTGTTCCTGCATGACATCTTTGTAATAGCCGTCAACTTTAATAAGCTGCTCATGCGTGCCTTTCTGAACAATCTGTCCGTTCTGGACAACCATAATCAAATCACAATCTTTAAAGGAAGAAACTCTGTGTGAAATAATAAAGGTTGTGTGTCCCTTACACTGCTCTTTTATCGATTTTCTGATTTTCTGCTCGGTTTCGGTATCTACAGCGCTGGTTGTATCATCAAGAATCATAATGCGGGGATTAGCAAGGAATAGACGAGACAGCGCAATTCTCTGTTTTTGGCCGCCGGATAGTCCTACCCCACGTTCACCGACAACTGTATCATAACCATCAACTAAATCACCAATAAAATCTTTTACACGTGCAAGTTCAGCAGCATGTTCAACCTGGGCAAAATCAGCTTCCTGATTTCCAAATGCAATATTACCTTCAACCGTATCACTGAACAAAAAGGCTTCCTGCATTGTAATTCCGACATTTTTTCTAAGAAACTGAGGATCATAATCTTTTACATTTTTTCCATCAATCAATATTTCTCCGCTCTTTGCATCATAGTAACGGCATAATAAATTTGCTATTGTCGATTTTCCGCTGCCGGTTGGGCCAAGAATACCTACAGTTTGTCCCGGCTCAATCACAAAGGAAACATCAGTCAAAACCGGCACATCATTGCTGTAAGAAAAGCATACATTTTTAAACTCTACACGACCTTTGATGGAATCGTCGTTTTTTACTTCTGTCCCCGGAACAACAGTCAATGCAGAATAATCAGGTTCAAACTCTTTTTTTACAGTCGGGTGCAGTTCTTTTAATTCAAAAAGTCTTTTGGCACTTGCGCGGAAATTCTGTGTATTATCTACCAGAACTCCAAACATATTTATTGGCTGAGTAAAGGCCCACATCAATCCATTGAAAGTTACCAGTTGACCTATTGTCATCTGATCTGTAATAACCAGGTAACCACCAAACAATATTAAAATTACAGGAAGAACTCCACACAAAGTTTCAATCCAGGGAGTATATTTTACACGTACATCGGCATTTTCTACGGCAACTTTTCTAAAAGCTTCGTTATCTACATCAAACTTACTGATTTCGTAATCTTCCCGAACAAAAGCCTTTACTACCCTATTTCCTTCAATATTTTCGCCTACCCGAGTATTCAAAACACTAAACTGGTCACGTACGCGCATATGTGCCGGTCCAATATGGATTTTAAACTTTTGAACCAGCCAGATTACAAAAGGAGCAATTGCCAGAAAGGCAAGCATAAGCTTCCAATTTATAAGTCCAAGAGTAATGATTGAAAATACATAAATCAGTACATTTTCTACAATCTGATATAAAACCCAGGCGACAAAATGACGTACCTTATCAAGGTCGGCAGTAAGAAGTGTCAGAACATTTCCTGAAGGAGTTTTGTCATACCAGGAAAAATCCAGAGTCTGTATATGTGCATATAAATCTTCACGCATTTTACGGATTACATTCTGGCTGCAATGTTCAAAAATAACCTGATAAGAATAACGGAAAATTGATTTAACAATTGTCGTAGAAATCATAATGAGAATCAGTTTGAAGAGAAGCTTTAATTCATGTGAATCGCTTAAAATAACTTTGTCGACAATGTTTCCGGTAATTAAAGGATTTATCATATTTGTTGCAGCAACAGCTACGCTAAGGGACAATCCCGCAATCATCATAAATCGGTATTTTTTTATATATTTCCAAATCCACTTATACACGGCTCTTTCCTCCACAACAGAAAAGAAAAATAATAAAAAATTATTATGATTAACTCTAGCATTTAGTTGATTCTCGTGATATAAAAAAGAGAGAATCAAATTGTATAAACCTCTTCAATAAAGGATGGCAAAAGTATGGATGATCTTTTTGAATATTCCGACAGTTTGAATGCTCCATTCGAAGCATTTAAGGGAGACTGGAAAGTTGTAAAGCCTCACTGGCATTATTTTACTGAGATGGTTTATCTTGTTCAGGGAAAATTAATTGCAGAAGTCGAAGGAAAAGTTTACACAATGTCTCCGGGAGATATGATTACCTTTTTTCCAAAACAGATTCATGCTTTTGTAGATTACCCTGAAAATAAATTTTCCTCTTCTGTACAGGAGGATTCTCAAACGACCAAGGAAGAAATCCTTTTTTATGTCTTAAAATTCGACAATATGATTCTTTCTAACACAACCCCGGGTTCTCCAAAGCTACCTAAATTATTGGACAATGCAAATACAAATGCAAATCCTCTGAACATGGT
>JAILQA010000277.1 GCA_024699205.1 Treponema sp.
CTGGAATTTCAACTTTTTTTAAGCCTGTATTACAAAAGGCCTGACGACCAATTTCAGTAACAGAAGAAGGAAGAATTACACTGTTAAGCTTTGAACATCTTGCAAAGGCATATTCACCAATTTTATTGTCCGAAACAGCAGTATAATCTGTAGAAGTTCCTTTTGATTCATCGACTAAGGTGTAATACACTTCCCCATCGCTTACAAAACTTGCTTCCGAAAAATCAATTGCAATAAGATTGCGTTCATTTATAAGTTTTCGAAGATATTTTATATCAGTACCGTTTAATGGCCCTTTGATTTTTGCACGAATAACCGCAGAATTAAGCACAGAAGACAATGTTCCAGCCTGCAAAACTTCTACACTTTCATCTCCATTTCCGGAAGCATTCACCAAATGCAAAGTTCCATCCGCATCAACTGAATAAATTTTGTATTTTGTACCAAGCTTTTGAACAACATCATTTCCAAGACTTTCTGGAAGCGCAAAATTCCTGCTATTTGAAGCAAAAATTAATTTACCGCTTTCATCCAAGATTTCAAAACCTACACCGCCACTTCCTTCCAGAGCAATATTAGAACCAGACTGAACGTAAGTATAGCTTGAACGCGTCAAAATTCCGCTTAAATAATCGGTGAACTGACCTAAATCACCATACTGCCCGTCCGAACCTGCATTAGAACGAACATTTCCAGGCTCTGTCAAAAAATCACTTGTAGGAACTTTTTGAACGCGGTCTTCTATAAAAATAATTCCACGGTTTTTCTTAGGATACTTTGAAATTTCAGCAAGAGTTGCATCTATATCTTCCTGCAAAACCGTAAGAGTTTTTCCATCAACAGATAAATCAGTACATGGCTCAAAAAATCCCCAGATTGTAAAAAAGTCAGTTAAATCTTCCTGGGCAACCTGGCAAACCGTACGAACAAATTTTAATGAGCTTTGATTCATATCATTCCAATGCTTCATAGGATCCGCACGGAAAACCTTATAAATTTCCGGGTAAAATGATGTATTTTTTTGTGCAAGATGATAGTAAAGATAAAGCTGCCAGTACATTCGCGTCATGCTCCAGATATCACGGGTAAAAAACGGAACATGATTTGCATAATCCTTAAATGCGGCAGAAGGAGCAGAACCACTTGTTGTTGTAAAACCATCACTAAAGCGGATTATATTTGAAAAAAGATTGTTAGAAACTTCACCGCAGCCTTCCATATTAATTGGCACCTGATTCAAATGTCCGCATTCATGAGCCGCACACCAGTCATCAAAATCACTACGGGTAACGTCAAAACTTTTTGAACAGCAGCCAGAAGAATTGTACGAGGTTCTATAATTTGTAGCATTCGCATAGCCCGCATCACTTGATTCCCCTTCAATTGCAAAATTCGGATTATTGTAATAATCAGGGAAGAAAGATTCTCCACCTGTAAGATAAAGCGGTTCACCAGCACGTTTTCCGCTTGCAACAGAATCACAAATACCAATCACTTCTTTTTCACGAACAGTAAGACTGTCAAACCAGCGGATACTTTTTTCTATTGTTTGTGGCCAGTAGGTTCGGTAAGTTTCGGTCTTAAAATTAAAAATAGATTCTACGCCTTTTACTGTAAAGAGTTTATAAGTTGCATTTTCAAGAATTTTTTTATAGTCACTGTCGGTATGAAGACTAACATCGTAATAACCGTTAACAGTTCCGCCTTCAACATGAATTTTTATTAAAGGCCATTCGCTCAATTTTTTAGTCTGCGCTTTTGTATCTGCCGTGTACAAAACATAATAAAGAGCGTCTTGTTTGCCTTCAATTACATTTAAACCTTTTTTAAGTCTTGTCCCCTTATTTGCCCCGTAAATCAGTTTATTGTCTATACAGCCTTCAAAATAAAGAGTTGCATCATCAGGAATTTCATCATTCACAAAAACATAAAGCGGAGAATCTTCTTTACAATAAATACCAGTCGGATTTGCCATGTAAGAGCCGCCCCACGAATTAAGCTTAGAATTCCAGTAGCTTGCATCGCTGTACGCCTTGTATTCGTGAATGCGGAAATCTTTTTCGTAATCCACCCAATCATTATTTTTAATTTTGAGCGCAATTTTTATAATATAATCTTCCATTCCGCCAGCAGACATTGCATCTGTAAGTTCCTAGTCGGTCATTTTTGAATAAAGCGGTTTTAATATTGTACAGGCATTATCCGTAAAATATAAGTCTAAGTTAGAACTCATTATAAGGGTTGGATCCATATCATCTGGATAAAGATTTTCCAGGCCGCCAACAATTGTTCCAAAGTTAGCCCACGCTGATTTTTTATAATCATCCAGAACTTGTGTATAAACCTGAATAGTCGGTTTTGAAGAAAAAAGATAAGAAGCAGAGGAAGGCGGAAGAGAGGCTTTTACATACGCATTTTTTAGCTTTGAACAACTGTAGAAAGTTCCCTGACACAGGAAGTAACTTTATTTCCAACAATTACACTTTCTAGAGATGAATTGTAGACAAAAGAATCATAACCAAGATATGTTATATTGTTTGGAATATCTATGCTTGTAAGCCCTGTTTTAGAAAAAGCTCTTTTTCCAATTGAAGTGACGGAAGAAGGAAGAATTACAGCAGAGAGTTTTTTACATTCATAAAACATAAAATCACCGATTACGCCGTCAGAAGAAAAATATTGATTTCCATCTGAATCCTGATAATAGGCATCTCCGCCTGCAACAATGACAGCTTTTGAAAGGTCAAGTTTTGTGATTTGTCCCTCGTTTATTTGTTTGCGTAAGTTTTTGATGTCAGTTCCGTTAATTTGCCCGATTACTTTGTAAAAATCGTCAATTGAATCAGCAGAACTTTCAGTTTGAGTTGATTTTCCTTTTTCAAGATTATTTAGAAATTCCGTTACAACAGAACAGCTTGCAAATAGAATAAGGATAGAAAGGATTGAAAAAAGTCTTATAAGCTGATT
>JAILQA010000348.1 GCA_024699205.1 Treponema sp.
GACCTCCTGAAATTTACATATATGCATTTTGCAAAACAATAAAAGAGAAGCACAGAGCATGAGTGTATTGAAGAATCCGCAAATATAGTTTTCTCGGCATATCCATTGACCTATAACCAATACAAGAGGAATCTGTTCTTCCAGTGATGTAATTGTTAAAAAGGTTCGCGTAGTTTCAATGATAAAGCCACATGAAAGTACACAAAAATACGGAACCAGTTTTGGGAAATGAAAGGCTATTACTGTTTTGCTGAAAAACTTTGCCAGGAACATACAGAGCGAAAATCCGAAATTAAGTATAATAAGAATCTGAATAAACATAATCGGAAGCGGCACAAAAATTAAAACAATAGCCAGTACCAACATAACGAGCGGAAACAAATTTTTTATAGTTGAAAAAATCTTATTCATATTTTCACCTCAGTTTATTAATATACATAGAATAACTATCAAATAGTGATAGAGATTTGGAAAATGAAGCAAAACAAGTTAAACTGATTCTTCGTTGGGTACTGGCTTGGGTGACGAAGTTGAGTCTGTAGATCTGATAGGGGAATTGGAAAGATAAAATCATTAAAATGTCAAAAGTCATATGAAAAATGCAATAAAACTTGCAAAAGTCATATGAGTTTTGTTATAATTGTTGCATAAGTGGTATGACTTTTTGTAATTATAAAAAGGGGACTTTATGTACAGACAAATTATCAACGAATTAATTAAGTGGAAGGATAAGGCAAACAGAAAACCTCTTCTTTTAACAGGTGTAAGACAGTGCGGAAAAACCTATATAGTTGAAGAATTTGCTAAAGAAAATTTTGCAAGCTATGTATATGTGAACTTTGAAGAAACTAATTATTCTTCAATTTTTGATTATGATTTTGATGTAAATAGAATCCTGTCAGAATTAGAAACTGCAATGCATACTAAAATTATTCCTGGTCAAACTCTGCTTTTTTTTGATGAAATTCAGGAGTGCCCTAAAGCCATAACATCTCTTAAATATTTCTGTGAAAACAAAAATGAACTCCATATTGTTTGTACAGGTTCTCTTTTAGGTGTTGCAGTAAATCATAATCAGATTTCTTTTCCTGTAGGTAAGGTAAACAGGCTTAAGCTTTATCCTATGAGCTTTAAGGAATTCGTTATTGCAAATGGACGTGAAGATCTTATAAAAGTCTTTGAAAGCTGGCCTGTAGACCGTGTTATACCAGATTTATATTCAATACCTATGAAGAAGCTTCTTAAAGACTATTATATTGTAGGAGGAATGCCGGAGGCTGTAAAAGCTTGGATAAATACTCACCGTATAGAAGAAGTTGAAGAAGTTCAGAATGAAATCTTACGAGACTATGCGGATGATTTTTCAAAGCATGCTCCTCTTAGTGAACTTCCTAAAATAAGATGGATTTGGGATTCTGTTCCAATACAGCTTGCAAAAGAAAATAATAAGTTTGTTTTTTCTCATGTTAAAGAAGGTAAACGTTCGGCTGAATTGGAAGATGCTTTGCAGTGGTTATGTGATGCAGGTTTAATAACTCCTGTATGCCTTGTTGAAAAGCCTGAACTGCCTTTGTCTGCTTTTGCAGATAAAACATATTTTAAAGTTTATATGTCAGATGTAGGTCTTTTAAGAGCAAAATCGAAAATTGCTGCAAAAACAATTCTTGAAGAAAACGATTTATATTCTCGTTATAAAGGTGCTTTTTCGGAAAACTTTGTACTCAATGAATTAAAATCTTTAGAAATTGAATCTTGGTTTTGGCGTTCCGGCAATTCTGCCGAAATTGATTTTATTTTTGAAAAAGATAATTCTCTTGTTCCAGTTGAAGTAAAAGCTGCTGATAACACTCAGGCAAAAAGTTATCGTCAATTCTGTAAAAAATACAATCCTGCCATTGGTTTTAAGCTTTCTCAAAAAAATATAGCCCAAAATGACTGTGAAGGAACCAAGACTTTCAATATTCCTCTGTATTTGACTTGGAATATTTTGAAATATGGGGAATAGAAATAATAAGCCATAGCAAAGCAGAAAATGGAGAAGAAAGAACTTGAAGAATGGCGTGAACATCTTCTGCACTACTGTTGCCATTTTTAAAGAGAAATTAGATAGATAAAATTACTTCCAATAAATATTTTTCGTTCTGCACCATTTTTTAAAAATACTTAAGGCGTTTCCGTGTGGTTGAATGTTATTAAATGCGCTAACTTGTTTTAAATGGAAGTGGTCGGTTTGTTTTGATAGTTCGATACAAAGCTCGTATTCATTATCTAGTATTACATAAACAATTGTGCAGTCTTTATTTACTGCTTTATCGCGATACAAGTGCCCGACACAGATATTCATTTTTGAACCGATATCAACTAGCCTCCTTGTATCTTCAGGCAGACAGAACTTATAACCGATATTTTTCCATTCCAGATTCTTTTCTTCTTCACTATACGTGATTTTCAAATTAACAAACTGTAGTGGTTGAGGAGCTTCATAAATTTCACTCAAAAGATTGTGATTATAATCTGTAAATCCTTCATTACCAATTTTTTTTAGAATATCAGCTGATAAATTGTTTTCTTCATACAAAATCTTCATATAACACAATGCATCACAAGTATCGTAATATGAATAGACTGCATTATTTTCTTTACCATATTCCAATTGTTTTGATATCAATTTAGCAGCAGTCTCAATATCGTATAATTTGAGCAAGAAGTTTGTATCATCATATAATGGATTATCAGAAAAAAAATGAAGCCCAATTTTCTTATTTTTATTTTCAAAAATATAATACATAACAAAACAATTTATAATACACTTTGAAAAATAAAATTGAGAATCTGAATTC
>JAILQA010000394.1 GCA_024699205.1 Treponema sp.
AAAGTTGAACAGGGAGGCCATCACCAGGATTGCCCCATAAGCCATGAACACTTGCCAAATCGTCTTTCCTTCGAACATTTCGACCATCGAAAGGCCCAAGGGATCCGGGAGACGGTAGAAAAGCACCAGCATGAGCGTCTACACCACAAGGGCGATTAACGCCATGACTGCGAAGGGATTTTTAAAAATGGATAAGATCTTTCGGAGGATTCCGTTAATTCTCAGTTAGGCTGCAAACTCTCTACTTCAAAAAGTCCAGCACGGCGTAAATGCCGCCGCGCCATTCCTCGGGAATCGAGAGATCGCCCACAATGGCAATGTCGGAATCCATGTACAGGAAGTCGCCGTCGATTACGTTGCGCATGACCGTCTTGAGGTAACGGGAGCGGAGCATGGGCGTGAACTTTTCGTCGAGGGTCAGCACCTTCAGTTCATCCACGGCATCCTTGAGCACGGCTCGAGGGCCGGTAAGGGTCGCCGCCGTCTTGTCGTCGGTCAAGAGCGTTACGAATGCGCCCGGGTTATGCACGCGCAAGGAGGCAATCGCCACCAGCGTCTGTTCGCAGAAAAAAATCCTTCGGGGAACTGGTCAGAACAAAAAGGTACTTCATTTTGAGGTCCTCGACGAAACGGCGTTCCGGTCTTTATCCATTCTCTTTTTCACAACCAGCCCGTATAGAGCAAGGAGAGCGATGATTGCCACATACACAACGGCCTTTTCTATCATGGACAAGACAAACACCTGCATATTGAGTGCAATGTAGAATGCTATCAAAAGAAGAATCCACACCACCTGGGACACAAGCCTTATGGAATAAGGCCGGTAGCCCATCTTGAGCAAGTAAATATTGTTGCAGATAATGGCGACCACGTTGTAGCCGAGCATCGAGAGTGCTGCACCCACAAGCCCGAATGCAGGTATCAGGAAGTACCCAAGCGCAAGCGCCACGCCCAGCGAAATCACGTCCATAATCAGGGAGTAGAAACTCTTGCCCATGCCGTTCAAGACCACGATGGACATGCCGCCGAAACCCGCAACCAGGTGAACCAGGAGGAGTATCCCGAGGGCTTCGGGCTGCACAATAAAGTCCTTGCCCGCAATAGAGAGGATCTCGCCCGGGAAGAGCACGATAAAGAACCCGATAAGCAACTGGATGAACGTCACCATGAACACGCAGTAACTATAGACCGGCTTGAGGTCCGTCTTGAGGCGTTCCTTGTCCATGCCCGCAACAACCGGGGTAAGGATAGGAGTAAAGCCCACGCGGATAGTCTGGAGGGCATTCGAGATGGTGACCATGATGCCGTAGGCACCGGCCTTCTCAGGCCCGAGGAAGAGCATCACCAGCCAGAGGCTAGAGCGCGTGAGGAACGAGGAAACAAACTCGCCAAACCCGAGCGGGAGCGAATAGAGCAGCAGGCTCTTTGAGACCAACTTGCCCGGATTCATGGGCATCTCGGGGAACTGGCGGCGCACCAGCACAAAGTGCACGCAGAAACCTACCACCTGGCCCACAAGCAAGCCCAGCGGAAGCGCATGCGGGACACCAAGGAAATACAGCGCGATGGATACCGCGGGGGCGAGCGTCACCGTCAGGAACGAATTGACGAACACGGCATTCTGCGGACGGCGGTTCCCTTCGGACGCGGTACTGAAAACGTAGGTACCCACATAGAACAGGAGCGATACTGCGTACCAGGGCAGTTCCTTCGAAATGTAGGGCGTAAAGGAGCCGACAAAGATGACCGTGGTGCAGAAGAGCGCGATACCGGCACCGATCCAGAACGATTCCATGATGCCGTCATGCGCGGCACGGTTGTTCAACTTGTTCTGCGGCAGGTACCAGTAGAGGCCCTTGTCGAGCCCGAGCGTCGCCGAGTGTGCGATCGTGAGGAGGAGCGTCTGTGCAGAAACAAATATACCGAATTCGGCGGCACCGAAAATGCGCGCCATCACGAACGTCAGGAGAGGTCCGCAAACCTTGAGGATTGTCCCCACCACGTTCACGATCATCGCCTTTTTCAGGAACTTGCTGTCGGTCTCTAGATTGCCCATAACAGGCCAAAAATAGATTTATTTTGCACCGGTCCCGAGCCCCCAAAAGCCATATTCCGATGAATTATCTATATTGCCCGATAAAGTTCAGGGTAATGGACTTTTCAACTCGAAAACCGGGATTTTAATCATGTTCAATACCATCGCCATCGGCTGCGACCACGCCGCTTTCGAATACAAGGAAAAACTCGTCAAGTTTCTAGAAGGCAAGGGCTACAAAGTCCTCGACATGGGCACTGATTCTACGGAATCGTGTGACTACCCGGTGTTCGCCGACAGGGTCTGCAACAAGATTACGGGCAAAGAGGCGGATTGCGGTATCCTCATCTGCGGTACCGGGATCGGCATGAGCATGGCGGCAAACAAGCACAAGGGCATCCGCGCCGCCGTCTGTGGCGACCTCACCTCTTG
>JAILQA010000422.1 GCA_024699205.1 Treponema sp.
TAAGACGCAGAGAAATATCAGCTGAAGAAAAACCCTTTATAGAACGAATTAATGGATTCCCCCAACGAGGCACAAGTGGACCGCCATTAACATCTGCACCTCTGCTTATAAGTAATTCTGCAATTTCCTTTAAATTACGCCCAGCAGCATGAGCTAAAGGTGACATTCCCAGTACATCAGTAGCATTAACATCAGCCCCCTGGTTAATAAGCTGTTCCACCATTTCTTTTGATTCACTTATTACAGCATCAATTAACTCGGTAGACAAAGGATTATGGCGCTTTTTTGTTTCATCATTTACATCAATTCTCATAACTTACCTCCATTTCTTAATCTTCAACATCATCGACCGGTAAATTAAAAATCTTTATTATAGCTGAAAAAATCCCATCATAAATCAAAATGCTCGGGAAAAATATCATCTCGAGTTTACCAAAGATAGCCACATCATCATCATTTCCTTTTATTTCATTCTTAATTGCTTTGTAAAAAGTTTTGCAGGTATCAAAAACAGCAAGAACTAAACAAATCAAAATATAAATTAAAAAGATTTTACAAATGACTCGAAAAACAACCATTAACAACCTCCAAAAACTATCCTTATTACTAATACTATGAAAATAGCATGTAACAATTAACACTTTTATTAAAATAAATAGCCTTTACAATAAAGATGATTAATCCCAATAAACAAGAGGTGCCTATGATAACAATTGAAAGCGTACTTTCCAAAAAGAACATTAAGCAGGCTTTGAACAAACTTAAATTAAAAGATGATGATTTTGATTCAGACAATCAAAATTGGCTTAATAATCAGGAAAGAATAATCGCCTCGATTCTGGCTGGAACTTATGAACCAAGCCTAATCACTGAATATGAAATCGTAAGCGGTAAAGGAAAAAAGAGGATTTTTCGCTTCTCTTTGAAAACGCAGATGAAAAACATCATATTCCTGTAGAAGCCACCGAACAAATAAACATTTACAACGAAATCATTTTGCCAGGAAAAGTATTGCAGACTTTGTTTGCAGAAAAAATACGTCTTTATATTTTTGATAAATATGGTAATTTGATAGGAACCTTTACACCCGAAAGCTATTACAGAGATTCAAAAACAGTTCTTGCACAATGTACGGAATATACAGATATATCAAAACGTCTTAAAACTGCAAAAAATCTTGAAGTTGCCGCAAGAATTATTACGAAGCCTTTAATACAATACTCCAGAAGCCTGATTTTTATTTTGAAAAACGGACAAAACAACCACCAATGGAGAACATTTATGTTTGTAATTTTATCTTATGATATAAATCAAAAGCGTGTCGGCAAAGTACTCAAAGTTTGCCGGAAATATCTGGTGCATATTCATAAATCTGTTTTTGAAGGAAATATTACAGAATCAAAATTAAAAACGCTTAAAAATGAATTAAAAAAGATAATTAAAACCGATGAAGATTCTGTATGCATTTATTCAACGCCCTTTGCACAGGTAGTTTATAAAGAACAGATAGGAGTTACAGATGACAATTCAAATATAATTTGAAAAAATAATTCTAAAAATTGACAAAAACACTCACATGTCTTAACATAATAAGAGTAGGAAAAAGTCGGTCGATGTCTGCCGCCTTTTTTTTATCTTACTAAAAACCTGTGTAACTCTATATTATATAAAGAATTACAAGGTTTTCGTAATTTTGAGGTTGACCGACTTTTTAACCCGATTTTAGCAGATTTTTCCAAAAAATCGCAAAAAATTGTTAAAAATCCGCTCAAATCCCTCAAAAAATGGCTGAAAAGCCTTGTTTACCGTACCTATAAGGAATTAAGACGACTTAGGAAAAGAAAAGCCGTTAAAACTCTTCTTATTGTTTACCGTACCTATAAGGAATTAAGACTTTTCATAATCTTGCCTCCTTTGTTGCTTTTTGACGGTTTACCGTACCTATAAGGAATTAAGACTTTTCACGAGCAATATCTATCATATATAGCTCCTTTTGTTTACCGTACCTATAAGGAATCTATTCTCAATCATTAAATTGCCGAGCCTGCCTCGGCAATTTTTTTCTCCAAAAATGATCCGAAATCTTCATTTTTTTACTAATAAATAGGTACGAGGTAGAAAAAAGAAAAATATATCTGAAACAAAACCCAGCTTACTCCAGAGCATAAATGGGAGCAGGCAACTCTTGCCAACAACTTTATTTTTTATAAAGTAATGAGAAATCATCCTGACGCCTGCCAGCATTTAATCGAAATGCTTTTTTATTGCTGACTTATGTACTAGAATGATTAAAAATAAAGAAGTAAGGAACTTCTTTGAGTTCCTTATCTCAAATAAGGCAAGCAGTAAATACACAAAAGACTTGAAAGAATATGTCAGCGATGCCAAACACAACTCACAATGGAGGGTTCAGTATATGACATTTTATGCAAACGGTGCTTCTATAGAGTTAATCGCAAAATCTCTGAATATGACAATCGAACAGGTAAAAGAAATCGTTAGTGACGTAGAAGTAACCGCTTGCTAATTATTTTATCAAACACATTGACCAGATTACGATAAATAATTCTCCCAAAATCGTCATTTTTTTCAAACTGATTTTATAGTATTTAGTATACAAACTATTAAATCAGGAGAAAACTTATGGAAAACAAAATAACAAAAACTGTCGACCTTCACATTCATTCAACTTATTCTGATGGAAGCTTCTCTGTTGAAGAAATTATTAAAAACGCAAAAAACATAGGTCTTACAACTATCTCCATAACAGATCATGATACTATCGAACAGATTCCTGATTGCATCACTTTTGGCAAAAAATACGATATCACGGTGATTCCTGGCATTGAATTATCCTGCATTTATAAAATTGCAAAAGACAAAAATCTTATAATGACCGCCGGTTCTGATTTCCATTCTCCCGACAGAGATGATTCTCCCGAACTTGCCTGCTGAAAAGATTATGGACTTGAGTTTCCCCAATTGACGGATCTTTAAAATCATTATAAAAACTGACTGCCTGAAAATATCAAGTAATAACATACAATTATAATTTTTTTCTCCAAAAATGGTCCGATATCTTCTTTTTTCGACTAATAAATAGGTAAGAGAAAAAAGCAGTAGAAAGCAGCTAAGATATTCGTATTTTTAAGTACATTGCTACCAGCTGCTTACAGCTACTTTCTCATTTTGCTTTGCAAACTGAGAACTTATACTTAAAGGAGAAGAAGAATGGATAACATTACAATCGATTCAAAACCAGAGCCAAAATATAAGGACAGGCTTTTCAGAATGATTTTCGGGCAGAACAATAAACAAAGTGCTAAATGGAGACTTGAGCTTTACAACGCTTTGAGCGGAAAACATCACACAAATCCGGATGATTTGCAACTTACAACAATCGAAAATGCCATTTATATCACGATGAAAAATGACATTTCTTTTCTTGTGGATTCTCAGATGACCTTATATGAACATCAAAGCACATTCAATAAGAACATGCCGTTACGTGGATTACTCTATTTTTCGCAACTCTATCAGATGTACCTTTCAAGGGAAGGAAAGGATTTGTTTGGTGCACAGGTCAGAATCCCTTCACCGCGCTATATCGTATTCTATAACGGCGACAAGAAATTACCTGAAAAATTAGAACTGCGCCTGTCTGATTCATTCATAGATTTTAACGAAAAAGGGGATTTTGAATGGACTGCAACTGTTTTGAATATCAACAAAGATTACAATAAAACTATTCAAAAAACATGCAAACCATTGTATGATTATATCAGATACGTTGACAGAATTAAGGTCAATCAGAAGAGCGGAATGAGTATAAAAGAAGCCGTTGATAAAGCCGTAGACTATGCAATAAGCGAGAACTTTCTGGAAGGCTTTTTCCAGGAGCAGAGAGCGGAGGTA
>JAILQA010000321.1 GCA_024699205.1 Treponema sp.
GCATAAGCAAAACCACACTGCCAGCCAATTGCAGCCCAGGTCCATTTTCTACTGTTCATCTCACGCTTAATAGCACCAATTGCAGCAAAACAAGGAGCACAAAGCAGGTTGAAAATCAGGAAGGAAAGTCCAGCTGGATGAGTAAAGGCTGCAGCAAGATTTGCCCAGGTTTCTTCTCCACCATAAAGGATTCCCATTGTACCAACAATATTTTCCTTTGCTACAAGACCAGTGATTGAAGCAACAGCTGCCTGCCAGTTACCCCAGCCTACAGGAGCAAAAATCCAGGCAATCAGTCCACCAAGTTTAGCAAGTATACTTGCATCCATCTGATCTTCTTCCAGCATTCCAAATCCACTTTCTGTCCATCCAAAGAAAGAAAGGAACCAGATAACGATTGTTGAAAGCAAGATAATTGTACCTGCTTTTTTGATAAATGACCAGCCACGTTCCCACATAGAGCGCATTACATTTCCAAAGGTCGGCCAGTGATAGCTTGGCAATTCCATTACAAACGGTGCAACTTCACCCATAAAAGGCTTTGTCTTTTTAAGAATAATACCAGAAGTGATGATTGCCGCAATACCGATAAAGTATGCTGATGTTGCAACCCATGCAGAACCACCAAAGATGGCACCTGCAACAAGAGCAATAAACGGAACCTTTGCACCACAAGGAATAAACGTAGTTGTCATGATTGTCATACGGCGGTCGCGTTCATTTTCAATTGTACGGCATGCCATAATACCAGGAATACCACAACCAGTTCCAATCAAAACTGGAATAAATGATTTACCTGAAAGTCCAAAGCGGCGGAAAATACGGTCAAGAATAAATGCAATACGTGCCATATAACCACAAGCTTCAAGGAAGGCAAGGAAGATGAACAATACGAGCATCTGAGGAACAAATCCAAGAACTGCACCAACACCGGCAACAATACCATCCAAAATCAAACCTTTGAGCCAGTCCGCACATCCGATTGCATCGAGACCTTTTTCTATTACAGCTGGAATACCAGGAACCCATACACCATAATCAGCAGGATCAGGTCCTTCTTCGCCATATTTTTCTAACATAGATTCAGCTTCAACAACCATTTCATCTGTGATTTCGATTGGTTCGGAAACTTCCATAGTTTCATCATCAACAGTAACATAAGTTGCTTCCCCATTTTCAAAAGCTTCAAGAATTGCCGGAGTATCACCGAACTCTTCTGCGGCCTCTTCGTAAGCACCAGTTCCAATTCCAAACAAATGATAACCATCACCAAAGAGACCATCATTTGCCCAGTCTGTTGCAGCGGCACCAACCGTTACCATAGAAACATAGTATACAAGCCACATAACGATTGCAAAAATCGGGAGAGCAAGCCAGCGGTTTGTTACTACGCGGTCAATTTTATCTGATGTGCTGAGTTTTTGAGTGTTCTTCTTTGTAACACAATTTTTAATAATTGATTCAATATATTTATAGCGTTCAGCAGTAATGATAGACTCAGAATCATCATCAAGTTCTGCTTCACAAGCTTTAATGTCTTCTTCGATATGAGAAAGTTTATCTGCACTAACACCAAGTGACTCAATTACTTTCTGATCTCTTTCAAAAAGTTTTACAGAATACCATCGGTGCTGTTCTTCAGGCAAATCATGAACGATAGCTTCTTCAATGTGTGCAAGAGTGTGTTCAACACTACCTTCAAAACGATGCTTGTACATCATTGGCTTTTTAGCATTAGCTTTATTTACAGCAATTTCAGCAGCTTCAATACAGCCAGTTCCCTTTAATGCAGAAATCTCTACAACCGGGCAGCCCAATTCTTTTTCCATTGCATCGATATGAATCTTGTCACCGTTCTTTTTTACGACATCCATCATGTTTACAGCAACTACCATTGGGATTCCAAGTTCTGCAAGCTGAGTTGTAAGATACAAGTTTCGTTCCAGGTTAGTTCCATCAACAATGTTCAAAATTGCATCAGGGCGTTCCTTTACCAGATAATCACGGGAAACGACTTCTTCCAAAGTATAAGGAGAAAGAGAATAAATACCAGGCAAGTCCATGATTATTACATCGCCATTATGACCTTTAAGTTTTCCTTCCTTTTTTTCTACAGTTACTCCAGGCCAGTTACCTACAAACTGATTTGAACCTGTAAGCGCATTAAATAATGTTGTTTTTCCCGCATTCGGGTTTCCTGCAAGTGCTATTTTTATCATTTTATTTTACCTCAACCATTTCTGCATCTGCCTTTCTGACAGAAAGTTCGTAACCGCGAACTGTGATTTCAACAGGATCGCCCAAAGGAGCAACTTTTCTTACGTAGATTTCTACTCCCTTAGTGATTCCCATGTCCATAATGCGGCGTTTTACTGCACCTTCGCCATTCAGTTTCACAACCGTCACTGTCTGACCGGTTTTTGCTTCTCTCAATGTCATATTTAATCTCCTCTTTTTAAATTGATTACACAATTATCTTCTGAGCCATTTCACAACTGATTGCAATGCGACTATCTTTGATTTGAACAATTACGTTGCCTGCAATTTTTGAAACCAAGGAAACTTCTGCGCCGGATACAAAACCAAGATTTTCAAGAAAGCGGTGCACTTCTTCTTTTCCACTTATTTTTTTAATTAAGAACTGTTCGCCCAGATTTGCCATACTCAAAGGCATTTTACACTCCCTGACTAAGAGAATGTTAGGTTTTTCTAACACTTTTGTTAGTCGTTACTAATATTAGTATCAACTAACAATCATGTCAATACTTTATGTTGCCAGTCCGCTCTTTCATGCTTTCGATTTCTTCTGCCAGTGTTTTGCTAAGTTCCTCTTCGTAACCTGTAAGGGCTGAAAAAGGCAGGAAGATTTTTGCCCTCTGCCCTAGTGGCATCCTGTTTTTCAGAGAAGTTTCATTCCAAACTGTATTTATAATGTCATCATATTTACTTTTTTTCATACACTCACGCCTTATGCCCGCCTATCTGTACATTCCTATCACGGGTCGTTGCTCCTTCCTCAAAATCCATGCCTTTTAAAAGCGCGTTTTTTCCAAACTTTTCAATTATTGAAAGTCGGGCTGCCTGTAGATTGGATTCTTTTTCGGACTCAAGCATTTCATCAAAAAGTCCAGGCTGACGTTCACTCATAGGAATTACATTATTTGCAGTGATATTTATCCGTCTCACAAGACATTTAGGATTTACAGCATTTTTATAAATACAGTTTGGAATGAAACTTCTCTGAAAAACAGGATGCCACTAGGGCAGAGGGCAAAAATCTTCCTGCCTTTTTCAGCCCTTACAGGTTACGAAGAGGAACT
>JAILQA010000086.1 GCA_024699205.1 Treponema sp.
TTTAATATCTGCACAATAGTAATTTCCGCTGGAGGTTTTTGCAGGTGATGAAAGAAGCTTTCCCGAAATCTCAACAATCTCTGCTTCTTTTAAAAGAGAAACAGGTCTGTTTTTATCTGGTATTTTAAACAGACCTGAATAAAAAACGAAAATACAAATTAATGAAGAAAGATAAACTGGTTTTACTGCCATCTGAGTCCTGACAGTGCCTGTCGGGCGGCTGTCAGAACAGATTCCTCATAACCAAGATAAGTAACTGCAAGCAAAGAATCAAAACTAGACTTGTCGCCGATAGCACCTAATGTGTTAATTACGGCCAGAACCACTGCTGAAGAAACTTGTTTTCCAGCTTCGGTTCGGCTGTTTAATTCTTCAAGGTAACTGATAAGCGGCGTAACGGCATTTAATGGAGCAATATTTCGCAAAGAAGAAATCACTGTGCCAAACATATCTTCTTTCATTAAGCCTTTTGAGTACATCTTTTTAGAAAGCTCAAAATAAGATAATGCCGAAGAAGATGCTCTTGTCCATTTGTTATCGTCCAGAACTTTTAGTGCAGAAAGCTGAACATCTAAATCCGCTGCAGAAATTGCCGAAGAATTCTCTGTTAATAATATAGACTCGATTAACACTTTTTCGGAAATCTCACAGAGATTTTTTGCAGAAATTTTTGAATTATTTTTTGCAAGTGTAAAAATAGAACTGATTTTCTTCATATCAGCCCCATTTATAAGATTAATAACTTCATCCATTGAATTTGGAATCAAAGATGAAGCTGCTGTTTCTATTTCTCTTTTATAAAGATTGTAGCGGCCGTCATTTGCCATTGAATAAAGAATTGTAAAAGATTCACTGTTTCCAATAGATTCAAGGGCTGTTATGCTTGCTTTGAATACACCTGAATCCATAGTTTTTATATCATTAGTTTTGATAAAATCATTTAATACAATTGTAAAAGCTTCAGAAGGAAGGGACTCTTTTAAGCCTACAAGTTTAGTTATAACAGCAATCTGAACTGTGCTGCTCTTATTAAATTTTATAAAAAGTGATGTAAAATCTGAAATGATTTTATCTTTTGTTTCTGCGTCTGCATTTTTTAAGGTTTCCTGAGATAGAGAAAGCACTGCGGCAACTGCAAGACCATCAAGTTCCCTGTCTGATCCAAGAACATCTTTATTCTCAAGACAGAATTCTATTGCTTTTGAAGAAATCCATGCAACTTCATTGTCTGAAGCTTCGCGTACGGCTGCAGTTTTATCTGCTATATTTCCTTTTATAAACTTTTTTGTACTCTCCCCGGCAATACCAGCAGTTTGAGCTGTAAGTGAAAATGTAATTGAAAAAAGAATTAAAGCTGTAAAAATACGTCTCATAATATTCATAATATTACCTCTCGTTTTCAAAAACTAAAAAACGTTTATCTGGTCTTCGTTTTGTTCTGGTTTATTGTTTGATGTAGTAGAATCTGAAGCAGGTACAGATTCTGAAGTCTGTGCACTCTGAGCAGATTGGCCTTCTGAAGTTACATTTGCATTTGAAGCTGCCGAAAGAGCTTCATCTGTTGTTAATGGAACTGCACTTGCTGCAGCCGATGCATTTGCTGCTGCTGTAGCGTCTGCTTTATTTTCTGCTTTTTCTTTTACACTTTCATCTGCAGAAGAATCTGCTTCTGTCTGTTCAAGAGCTTCAAGCACTTCTTTTTCGTTTTCAGGAAGCATGTTGTAAACAAACTTTAAGACTTCGTTACGCATTATTGTAGAAATATTAGTACATTCAAAATGCAAAAGTGACTGATTTTTTTCCTGATTGTATTCTACGGTTCTTATTACGCCAACCATAAGAATCAGTTTATTATTGATGTTATACTGTAATTTGATTCTGACGTTTTGAGCTCCCTTGCCGCCGATTTTTATAAGGGCTCCAGATTCGGAAATGTCTTCTATGAGACAGCGGAAGCCGTTTTGAGTTTCAATTGCATTTACATCAACTTTGTCAGTTTTGATAATATAAAGCATTCCGTAAATTTCACACTTAACGCGTACAGATTTTCTTTTTTGTGTACGAACAAGATTTACTGAATGCTTTAAGAACAAAGATGATTTTCCAAGATATAAGCCAGACTGAACTACACTTGTATCAAAAACATAGCGGGCATCACCTTTTCGCCAGAGATATACGCTGATTACTTTACCAACCCATTCTTCACCAGAAAATGGAATAAGATTTTTCTGTTTTGGAACATTAATTACAAGCTGATTTCCGTTATTGACAATTTCAGAAGAAAAAACACCTTTTCCAGGTAAGATGATTCTAAGTGTCTGTCCTACATCAAGAGCCCGTGTGGAAGAAAGGCCTTTTTTGTCGTCTGCTTCGTTCTGTATTTTTGTTCGGTAATCAAAAAGCTTTGACATCAGTGCCTGATTTTTTTGAGAACCGTCTGTACTTGTCTGATTAGAGATTTGAGCCATGCATTTTGTGAGAGACTGCATTGAATAAAAAAGAGAAGTTGGTTGTTCAAGGTTACATAACTGAGCTGTGTTCCAGAGTAAAATCAAATCTGGTAAAGAGAAGCCTGCATCAAGCCCGGTAATAAAGAAATTTACCTGCTGCTTAAAAACCGAATAAAGGCTTCCTAAAGCGAGCAAGACTACAAGAACAATTATTAATATAAAAAGTGTGTACATGTGTACAAAATTCCTTCTTTTTTATTATAATAACACATATCAGATGAAAAAGCATTCTTTATCAGCCGAAATAATCATTTTTTTTGTGATTTTTTTCTTATTTATAGTATCTTCTTTTGTTTCTTTATATTATTCCTGGCAGTTTGGAGTAAATAACAAAATCTTTACTGAATGGGCTTTTCCATGGCAGCAGATGATACTTTCTGCCTTCTGCCTTGTTACTCTTTTAATTTTTTATGAGAAATCTAAAAAGCGTACTCTTGTTCTTTTTCCTGTAATAATGTCATTCGGACTCTTATTCTGTACATCTCTTTTGTGTAAGGCTCTTTCTGTCCTGCTTGAAACTTCTGGTCAGAATGAAATACTTACAGTTCAAAAACCTGAAAGTCTTTTACAATGGATCTTTTGCATCTTTACATTTCTTTTTGCAGCTTTTAATGAAGAAGTAATTTACAGATTCTATCTTGCAGATAAAATGTATCAGCTTTTGTCTTTGAAAATCAGATGGAAAATTTTAAGGGTAATTTGTGAGATAGTTACCCTGCTCTTTTTTGCTTTTGCTCATTTATATCTTGGCTGGATTTCTGTTTTAAATGCGGCACTGGCTCACATAATACTTCGCCTGTGTTTCTTGAAAAATGAAAAACTCTGGCCCTGCGTTGCCTCACATTTTATTTACAATATTGTTTCTTTAATTTTGTTGTAGGTCCAGCCACTGATTTTTGAAAATGATTTGTAATCAGTGTAGCCGGAAGCATTTTTATATTCTGAGATTACGATATAGTTTGTTTCATTTTGATTTTCTGTTTCATATATTTTTAGAATAATTGATTTTTTGTTTCCAAGTTCAAAAGTAAGTATAAGCTGCGGGATGTTTTGGCTGATGCTTTCTGCTTCTTCATTTGAGACACTCCCGCCGTGTCTTAAATCAAAAAGTTTTGCAATAGCCTGATTATTGGTGATTTTTGTCAGTTTTTGACTGCCTTTTTCATTATTTTGATTTTCAATTATGTTTACAGTCTGAATATCTTCAGCTTTAATAGTTCCTGCTGCTACATGCGAAATAAGATATGGTTCACTCCAGCTTTGAACTGATGTAGAAAGATAATTGTCTAGTGAAGAATCAATTTCATAAACCTTTGTGCTTTTTTCTGTCATCAGATAGCGGGAAGAAAGTGAAAAATCCTGGTTTCCAAATATAAGTTCATGAAAATCCTGGCCTGTTGAATAGCGAAGATGAAATTCAGTGCCATTAGTAAGTCCAAAAGAGGAGTTTTGTGTAATTTTGTCTGAAATTTTATACAAGTTACGAATTTTTATCAGGTTTTCTATAAGATTTGCTATACGTTTGCTGGAAGCCGTAAGGTTTTCTACTGTCCAGAAAGTGCCCTTATTAATAAGCTTTATACTTCCTGCTGCGTCTGAAAGTTCAAAACTTGTTATAGAATCTTTATATTTGTGATTAACAAGAGAGGTTTTTATCTTTTCTCTTTTATCTTTTGCTGAAGTTTTTACAAAAGAAAGTCCGTAAAAAAGCGCGAGAATAGCTGTAATTATAAGGAGAATTCTGTTTTTATAAGCATCATTTTTCTTTTCTGACATTTAAAATTACTCCTACAGCTATTATAGAAAAAGGTACAATTACAAAAAGAATGATATATGAAATCAGTCTAAAGGTATTAAAACTGGCAAGGTCTGTGACTTTGTAAAGGCTTGTGTCACGGCTGCTTCGGCTTTGCAGGGCTGCAAGTTCTTCTTCTCCATTGAGTTTTAAAAGAGCATTTGTAAGGAACTCAAAGTTACGGTAATCTCCGTTTTCTCCGCCTATGTAGCCGTTCATAAGTGAAGTTGCAAAATACTGGTCAGAAATTACAATGATATGAGAGTTTTGTGTGCTTTCAAGGTTATAAAGTCCTTTAAGAGGACCTGTGATTTCAGCTCCAAGAGTAAGGCTTCCTTTAGGTGCTGATGGGGATTTTGAAGCATTTTCTATTATAAAAGGATTAGTTTCTATAAGTTTTTCGGGGCTTTGAGAATCAATTTCATAATAATATGCGGCTGGACTTGTAAAAAGATACGGCTTTACATTTACGTTTTCACCGGTAATTGTAAGCGGACTTGCCCAGAAAAGTGTCATTCCAAGACTTGTGTTTTCTTGTGGCAAAAGACTTATCCAAAGTGGATAATTTATCAGTTTTGTCTGATTATTATCATCTGCATACATAGTGATTCTTGCACAGGAAATATCTGCGGCAATTGAATTTTCAAAAGTAAGACCCCAGTGTTCTGCAAGTTCTATAAGGTTTGTCTTTTTGGCATTTGTAAGATTCCAGCTGTTTTCTATATCAGTTACAAAGGGACTTATTGCAAAAAGTGCAGCCCCCCGCCCGCTTAATATATAATCTTCTATGGCAATTGCTTCTTCAATTTTGATTTCGCCATCTCCAAAGACAAGAAGCGGTCCATTACTATGTGAAAGCTGATCTGCAAAAGATGGATTTTCAATATATAGTGGATTACATTCAAAGCCTTGAGACTGCAGCCAGGGAATTACATAAGAGTAATCTTCTGAAAGACTAAGGCCATTTCCGGCTACAATATTTACAGTGCGGCTGTTTCCTGAAAGCAGATGTCGCAGGCGACCATCTAAATCATATTCGAGTGTATTTGCTGCCATGGTAAAAGGAATTGTTTCTGCATTTCCTTCACATTCAATTATAATTGCAGAATAAACTGTAAGGAACTCGGTTGAAGTGCCTGAAACTGTTCGCAGCTGCTGGCTTGCAATTCCGTAATTTTCAAGCATTGTACGCGACTGGCTGTCTTTATCAGGGTCTTTTATAATAAGACTGATTTTACGATTTAGGTTTGAATATTCAGTAAGAAAATCAGCTACATCCCGAATCTGAGGATAAAGCTTTGCAATGCTTGAAGAACGGTAATATGTGATTTTTACAGGGCTTTCTATACGGTCGGTAAGGCTTTTTGTATATTTTGAAATTGAATATGTGCGGTTTTTAGAAAAATCTATGCGTTTATACCAGCGGTTTGCATTTAGCATAAGGAGTAAGCTTATCAGAATAAGCAGAATATTGCGGATTTTAAGATTTTTAGAAAATTGTCTGCCCTTTTTTTTGTCTTCAACAAAATTGCTAAGAAAAATAAAAAGTGCTGTAAGGCCGCAGAACCAGAAAATATCGCGGCTATCAAAAATACCTTTTCCTGCGGCATCAAAATGCCAGGCAAAACTTAGGCTGCGGGCAAGACTTGTTAGTGCTGACGGAAGATTTACGTATACTGCAAAAAGATGAGCGCTGTTAAAAATTGCAAGTACAAGTGCACTTATAATAAGGCTTGAAACCTTGTTTGAAATGGCTGTCTGAATAAAAGTGCAGAGAGAAATTACAGCTGCACCATAAAAAAAGAGGCACAAAAAGCTTGTAAAAATCTGTCCGCCATCTGTAGTTCCAAAAAGATTTACTACAAGAATGGCTGGAATCATTAATACAATTTGAATTGAAAAAAGAACCAGGTGTGTGAGCCAGCTTATAAACATTCTTTGAAGGCTTGAACGCGGAATAAAATCATCATAAACCGACAAACTCTGTTTATAACATAGAGCTGGCACTGCAATTATGCTGATGTAAAGGACTACAGAAAAAAACAAAATCATGTCTGTAGTTCCGCTTACTGTAAAAAACTGCTGTCGGATAAA
>JAILQA010000120.1 GCA_024699205.1 Treponema sp.
AGGCCTCACAACTGTTGGACCAACAGAAGTTTACTTTAAACCAATAGATCAGAAGACTATGCTTGCCTTCCGCGAAAAGTTTGCAGGAAAGCAGCAGAAGGCTGAAAAGAAAGAAAAGAAAGCTGATAAGAAGAAGTCCGAGCCGGTTGTATTGCCGCTTGACCAGCAGGCTGATTTCTTCAATAAAAATATCGAACTCACTGTAGCAAAGATTGTCGACGTAAAGCCTAATCCGGAAGGAGAAAAGCTTTATATCGAAACTCTTGATGACGGAAGCGGCACTCCACGTACAATTCAGAGCGGTCTCCGCATGTTCTTAAAAGAGAGCGACCTTCTTGGAAAGCATGTAATTATCGCAAGCAATCTCGCACCTCGTACAATGCGTGGTGTTGAAAGCCGTGGTATGCTTCTGGCAGGTCATTACAAGGATGCTGAAGGAAAAGAATGTGTTGAAGTTCTTGATGCCGGCTGGGCAGCTCCTGGTACAAAGGTAGTTCTCGAAGGTGCTGATGTAAATGCCGCAAAGAAAGAGCAGATTACAGGTGATGAGTTCTTTGCAGTTCAGATTGCCTCAAAAGACGGAATCGTTCAGATTGCAGGCAAAAAGCTCCTCGCTGACGGAAAAGAAATCAAAACAGAAAAGGCTCTTAATTCTGATATTGGATAAAACTATGAGTATTAAAGACGAAGCAATTGCGTGGGTACGCGACTATTTTGAAAAAAACGGCAATTCTCAAACAAAAGCCGTAATCGGAATCTCGGGCGGTAAGGACTCTTCTACCGTTGCAGCTCTCTGCTGCGAAGTTCTTGGCAAAGACCGCGTTATCGGCGTAATGATGCCAAATGGAGTTCAGTCAGATATTGAAGATTCAAAAAAACTCTGTGCATTTCTTGGAATCAAAAATTACACAGTAAATATTGCTGATGCTTACAATGGTCTTACCCGTGCAATAAAAGATTCAGTGGGAGCTGATGAAGTTCCTCCTCAGTATAAAACAAATACACCGGCACGCCTCCGCATGGCAACTCTTTACGGAATTGCAGCCCTGGAAGGAAATGCCCGTGTTTCAAATAACGGAAACTTGAGCGAACGCCTTGCAGGCTACTTTACTCTTTGGGGAGACGGAGCAGGAGACTTTGCTCCACTTGCAAATCTTTATGTTGATGAAGTAGTGGAGCTGGGACTTTCTCTTGGTCTTCCGCAAGAACTTTGCCACAAGGCACCAAGCGACGGCATGTCAGGCAAAACAGATGAAGACAATCTTGGCTTTACCTATGCTGATTTACGTGCAGTTGCTGAAGGCAAGACTGATGGCATAGATACTGCAAAAGTTGCTGTAATTCAGAAGCGAATTGATACAATGGCTTTCAAAAAAGGCCTTCTTAATCTTCCTTGCTTTGTGCCGTCTTTCAGGAAATAATATGTTCAACATTAAAATACACAAAATCGAAAGTTCCACCCACGAAAACGACGGAACTTTCTTACAAACTCCTTTCTGGTGTGAGTTCAAGGCCCGCCACGGCTGGACCTACCGCCGTTTTGAAATTGAGTATATTTTGCCTCCGCTGAACGCAGAAGAAGGTTGTGAAAAGTCTAAAGAGACACTTAAACAAGTTCAGGGTGACAATATTCATGTAGAGGTCGCAGTCCTTAACCGCTGCTTTGCAAAAGGCATGTTCTCCATCGCTTATATTCCGCTTTTTCCAAAACTGCCTTATGCATGCACACCGGAAGAGGTCTTAGATAAAGCTTTTAGTGATCAAACTGAAGATACAGTCCCTGAGGCTCCAGAAGGAAGCAACACGACCGAAAATACCACAAACACAAACACAAACTCATTCCTCATCAATCAAGAAATCATAACTCCGGAAACTCAAACAATTGAGTTCTGTCACTTTCTCAGCGAGCTTGCTGTAGCTCTCAAAACAGAACTCCCATCAAACACAATTGCAATCCGTTTTGACCCTGATGTAATTTTCAAAACACCAGAAGACCGCGACCTTTTCAATTACGGAATGAAAACTGTTGCCTATGCAGACCGACTAAAACTGCACAAAAACGCGGTAGATATTCAGCCACCGGACAGTACACTTGTAGACCTTACAGGTACAGAAGAAGAAATCCTGGACAAAATGCATTCTAAATGGCGCTATAATATCCGTCTTAGCGAAAGGAAGGGCATAAAAATCCACCGCTACTTAGGAAATGATATTAACTTGTCTGAAAAAATCGACAAATTCTATGAATTAACAAAGATTACAAACGCCCGCGACGGAAACGCAAGTCATGCCAAAAATTATTATCTGGATCTTATAAAATCCTCTGCAGAAGAAGTTGCTGCCGGCAAAGATGTACCCGTAATCAGTTTATATATTGCAGAACACGAAGGAGAGGAAATCGCTTCTATAATGACACTTTTCAGTCACGATGAAGCAATCTATCTTTATGGAGCCAGCAGTAATAACAAGCGCAACCTCATGCCAAATCATCTTCTTCAGTGGACTGCAATGAAGGATGCAAAAGCCTACGGAAGTAAGATTTACGATATGTACGGAATGCCTCCAGAAGGAAAAGATGAAAATCATCCTATGCATGGCTTGTATATGTTTAAAGCAAACTTCGGCGGAAAAAATATTCACAGAACAGGAAGCTGGGATATTCCGCTAAAACCCATTTATCATGCCTACAGTATTGCTGAAAAACTCCGCGCCTTCTGGCATAAAAAAATTATTAAAAAGTTAAAGGGAAGATAATATGAACTTTTACGATACAAAAGATATTCCTTGTTTTGGTGTTGCTGGAAACTTTACTGGACATCTTGAACAAGCGGGTGAAGCAGTAGATTTTAAAAACATAAAAACAAAAGATCAAAATGCACCAAAAGCAATTTTCCCGACTTTTATTCCATTAAACACAGACACAATTCAAAAGGATAATTCAAGCATTCCAGACTTTCTTACAATCTATCCCTTTAGTTCCGAAAAAATAATTTTTCCAAAAGGAGAAATAAAACTGCAGATAGAGCCGGAATGTGCAATCATCTTTAATGCAACCTGGGAAGGTGATACACTTACTTCACTTAAAGCAATATCTTTTGGAGCTTCAAATGACTGTTCAATCCGAAAGCAGGGAGCAAAGAAAATCAGCGAGAAAAAAAACTGGGGCCCATCTTCAAAAGGATTTACGGATAATCAAATTGCAGCTGACGGTTTTGAAAAAGGTTGTATTCTGGATGACTATCGTATTGCCAGTTTTTTAATTCGAGATAATAAAGTGTATGCTTATGGTGAAAACAGTGCAGTCCGCGACTATAGTTATATTTACAAAACATTAACAGACTGGATGCTGGAAAAATTTAATAAGCAAATGGATGAAGGGGCAGCAGAAGAGATTCATTCTGATCTATTAGCAGCAGGCCGTCCAAAGCAGATTATGGTTGCTATTGGAGCAACACGCTATACAGAATGGGGAGAAAATAACTTTTTGCAGAATAACGACAAAGCACTTGTTCTTCTTTATCCGGAATCAAAATATACACCAGAAGAGATTTTCAAAATGGCAGAAAGAAGCGATTTTTCAGACCCTTCAATTTCAGCTTTAGTTCAGACGGTGGTTTTGTAGATTTTTGAATAAATCAGATTTTAATATACTTTGAACAATTTCATCTTCGGGGAATAATATTTCAAACTTTTCTACAGCTTTTTGTAAAACTGACTTATTATCTGCTGTAATTATGCATTCGCAAAAACCTTTTTCACGTTCCTGCTTGGCGGCTAAATCATTTGTTTGATTTAAAAGTTTTACACCTTCAATTTTCAATATTTTCTGCATTTGAGTTTTTTCCATAAGGGGGAGTTTTAAACTCATTACAAAAGGAGAAGGAAGGGGAAGTAATTTTTTTTCAATACAAGTTTTGTATAATAATTCGAAAACAGAAAATCCGTAAGCTGCAGCATAAGTAAAAGACATTCCGCTCAGACGTGGATTGATTTCGATTATATGCCAATTCCCTGAATTATCAAGAATTAAATCAATTTGAGCTACTCCAGAAAATGCCATTTTTTCGGCAAGAGAAAGCATCATCTTTTTTAATTTTTCTGGTAGTTCAAATGGGCCATATTTTACACTTTGTTTTGGGCTTGTAATTCCATATTGATTTACACTGAATTCAAAAGGAGGAAGAATCTGATAGGCACCAGGTAGCCCGTAAATTTCAAGTCCAAACTGACGGCCACTTATAAACTCTTCAATAAGGCGGTTTGAATTATTTCTTTTGGAATTGAGATAGCAGGCTGCCTCCCCGTAAGTATGAACTACTGTCATTCCGTAAGAACTTAATCCAGTTGTATTTTTAATAATAAGTGGCAGATGAAGTTTATTGATTTGAGAAATAACGCTTTCACGATAGATATTTCGCAGAACTTCTTTATTACTGCCTGCACAAAAGTATAAATCATGATCACAAAAAACTGCATCAAGAACTTGAAATCCTAATCTTTTTAATTCAGAATGGGTCCGCCACTTGTCAAAAGAATTTAATCCAGTTGAAACACTATGACATATGGTTTTTATTCCATTTTGTTCCAGTTTTTCTGCAACGAGAGCATCGCTTACAGGAAGCCAGTCATAGGGAGAAATCCAAAACGTCATTGCAATGGCAAAATCGGGCTTTAGTTCAGCTATTTTTTGTGTAAAAGTATCTGTGTCTGTATTAGCTTGGGTTACGTCTACATCTTCAGGCATAAAGATAGCAGGTTTTTGTGTGATACAAAAAAAATCATGCTCAGGATGAGCAGCTTTCAGCGCTTTAAAAGCCACTGCATTTTGAGGCATTACATTTATTTTAAATGTTTCTTCGTCAAAAACGTTTGAATTGGTACTGTAAAAAACAATTCTCATATCAGTGATGACCTTTTTATCATTTTATCATATCAACATTATTCTAATATTCCGTTGAAATTATCTGATTTACAGCAGCCTTAAAATCATTTTCTTCCTGAATAGAAAGCAAATCTTTAGAATAAAGTGCTTTTTCAAAAATAATTCCCGCTTTTCTAGCGTAAAGAATATTATCAGTCTCTTCGATTTTTCTAAAATAATCTATAATTTTGTCTGTATATTCTGCAGGGGCAAGATTTTTTTTGTAGATGATATCATATTTGCTTCCCCAATTAATCAATTTTACAAAAACAGTTGTAAGCCGGTCTAATTCAGCCTTTTTTTCTTTTGATTTTTTAGAGGCTTTCAAAAAATCGTTCATTTTCTTTTTAAAAAGCTGAGAATCCGTCGTTGAATAAGCAGATTTTTTAAACTTGAAATTGAAAATCTTTTTCAAAAATTCCTTAAAATTGTCAATAAAATTGCGGAATATCACTTTAAAATTTCTTTGTCGCAGATGACTGAAAAAATCTTTTGAAATA
>JAILQA010000172.1 GCA_024699205.1 Treponema sp.
TCCTCAAGTTTAAAAATTACAGAAAATGACAGAAAAGCAGATTCATTAAGAGATTACAGACAGGAACTCGAAAACCAGCGTCAGAAATTGCAGGATCAGCTTGCCGCAATCACAGAAGATATTGTTTCTGAATTGGACGAAAAGCTTAAAAATGCCGGTTTCAGCGAAAATGCAATAAAAAATACTAAAGAAGAGCTCGACACAAATCTTAACAAGCTCAAGATTTATGTTGAAGGCCGTAAGAATATTTTCTCTGATTCCTTAGCTCAGAATCTTTCGGAACAAAATCTTCACAAAAATTTTCAAGAAGCAGTTGAAGCCTTTGCAGAAATCCAGAATCATATTTCAAATGTTGAAGAATCCCTCAATAAATACTTGCAGGCCTCTCCTTCATTTATCACTGAATTCCTTTCACCTGAAGGAATCATGACTAAAAAACGTAACATTGACCAGAAAATTTCAGAAAATCTTTTGAGCGTTGAAAAAACAAATCAGGAAATTCAGGAATTGAATTCTGAGAACGCAGACTTAATCAAAAAGATTGATGAATATAAAAATACCCTTAATAAACTTGAAAAAAATGAAATTCAGATGAATGAACAGATTTCTTCTGCGCAGAATCAAATTTCATTACAAAACAGAACCCTTACATCAGAACAGAATAGTCTTAAAGACGTTGATGATGAGATTTATGCAGAAAATAAACATGCAGAAGATGTAAACGAGCAAATCAAAGTTGTTCAGGACGAACTTGTAGAAATTGAATACAGGGGAACAAAATTAGCCCAGGAACTTGCAAAAATCGATGAAGAAATCGAAAAATGTAATAAAAGTGTTTCCGGTAAAAATGATATCCTGTTAAAAAAGCAGGAAGAACAGAACAAATATCAGGAACAATATGAACGTCTTACCCTCTCGGTAAACTCCTCTGATAATGATATCAGAAATATCAAGCAGAATTTCCAGGAACAGTATTCCCGAGATTTAATGGAATTTGAAGAGCGTATGTATAAAATAAATACGCCGACAGTTGAACTCAGGGAAAAACTTTCAGAAGCAAAAAAGAATTTTTCAGCTCTTGGTACAGTAAACTTAATGGCTGTTGAGGAATTTGCTGAAGTAAAAGAACGCTACGAACGCCAGAAAACAAATTTTGAAGACACTCAGAAGAGTCTTGAAAATCTTGTTCGTGTTTCAGAAGAAATTAAATCAAAATCTGCCGAAATGTTCCTGGATACCTACAATAAAATTAAAAAGAATTTCCATAACATGTTCCGCAGACTTTTCAATGGTGGCCGTGCAGAATTAAAGCTGGCAGATCCTGCAAATATTCTGACATCGGGAATTGATATTTACGCCCAGCCGCCTGGAAAAAAACTTGAAAATATTGCCCTTCTTTCAGGTGGAGAAAAAACCATGACCGCTGTAGCCCTTCTCTTTGCAACATATCAGGTTCGTCCTTCTCCATTCTGTCTTTTGGATGAGATTGATGCTGCCCTTGACGATAAAAACGTTTCAAGCTTTGTAACAACTCTTGAAAGCTTTGCAAACGTCAGTCAGTATATTGTAATTACTCATAATAAAAAGACTGTAATGGGTGCAAGTACTATGCTTGGAATTACAATGGAAGAATCTGGTGTAAGTAAAGTAATTGCCCTGCGTCTTGATCAGGATATAAAACGTGGTGCAGAAATTGACCGTTCTCAATTAGATTTCAAGGAAGAAGAAGTTGAAGAGGAAGAAGGAATTGTAATTCCACCTCGTCCTCCGAGAAGAACAAAAGAAGAGCAGGAAGGTGGAGAAACTAATTCAGAAAATAAGGATTAAAACGGGAATAAATGGATATTAAAGGCGTTTTTTCAAATATAAAACAAAGTTTGATTTCTCTTTTTGAAAAAATTGTTTCGTATTATCAGACAAATAAAAAACAGGCCGTAATAATTACAGTTTTGGCTTCTACAATTATTCTGCTTGTTATACTTTTGTGCGCCTCCTTATCAAAAAAATCAAATCCTAAAACAAGTGAAAATAAGATTGTTTTAAGCGAAAGCCCATTAATTCCTTCAAGCCCAGAAATCCAGGAAAACTACACTCTTTCCAGAACAACAAAAGATAAATGGACTACAGAAGAAGCAGACGAATGGTTTACTGTCCCAGGACAAAAGGATATTGATTCTTTATCAAAAATGAATGAAAACTTAGTTTCTGATATTATAGAGGCTGCTCCATGAAAAAAAAGTTTATTATATTTTTAATTGGCATATCTTTTTTAATTTTCTCTTGTGCTTCAACTGCAACAGAATCAGAAGCAATAGAACCTGAATCCACAGACTTTATAGATACAGACAAGGAAGCTTCAACTAAAAATCAGGACGAATACAATAATATTGAAAGCTCAGATAATGAAGCCGATGCAGAAAATGAAGAGGAAGAAGAAGAAACTGAATATGAAGTTCCAGAGGATTTTGTCGAACCAGATGTTCAAGATTTAGAATTACCTTTGGAAACAGAAGAAGCTGAAATCATTGATTCAGAAAATACCGAAAGTGTTATTGAAGAGCCGATTTCGTCTGATGAAATTGAACTTTCACCTCTGCAAAAAGATTATCCCTATCTGGAAGAAGAGGATTTAATTAATAATCTGGAAGAAGAAAATATTCCTGAATTGATGGATGAAGAATCTGAGACAGATAAAGAAAATGCTCTTGAATCAGATGAAAACAATGCTGAAGCTCCAGAAACAGATGGCTTAACTGATGAGCTCACAGACAATCTTACAGATGAAGCAGAAGAAGAATTAGATGCTGAATCAGACACAGAAAATGAAACAGAAGATGATTCTTACGAACAGGAAATAGAAAATCCGGAAGGTCAAACCGAAGAACTCATAATAATGCCTTCCAGAAGCGTAAGCTTAAAGCGGGGAGAAAATCTTGAGGTTATATACCCTGGTTCAGGCTGGATTTATATGGGTTCACTTTCAGAATACAACAATCTTGCAAGCCGAGGCAGAAAGCTTGGAGCAACTGATACCAAATATACACTTTTGGCTAAAGAAGCCGGCACTCAGATTCATCATTTTTATAAGGTTGATAATCTTACAGGTGAATACATTGATGATTATCTTGAAGTTATCGTTCTTGATAAAAAAGGCTCATCAAAAACAACTGTTACAGCACCGGAATATCAAGCCTTCATTGCACCA
>JAILQA010000181.1 GCA_024699205.1 Treponema sp.
AAATCGGAATAGATAATCAAGAGGTCATGTAGTATGGATTTTGCGTCTATAATAGGTCTTATTGGCGGTGCTGTTTGTATTGTAGTTTCTGTAATTGCTTCAGGAGGTTCAATACGTAATATTCTTGATATTCCTTCTGTCTTTATGACAGTAGGAGGTTCGCTCTTCGCAATGTTCATTGCGGCTCCACTTAAAAAAGCTCTTGGTTTGTTCAAGATTATGGGAAGAGCTTTCAAAGTTCATGATTTTGGCGAAAAGAATATTGTAATTAATATGCAGGCACTTTCTGAAAAAGCACGACGCGAAGGTATTCTTGCTCTTGAAGACAGTCTTGAAGATTTGGATGACGCTTTTATGAAAATGGGCTTGAGACTTGTAGTTGATGGTACTGATGGAAATATTATCCGTGCAATCATGGAAAACGAAATGAGTCAGTGTGAAGCCCGACATCTTGAATGGATTAGTATTATAAACACCTGGGCTGGATTTGCACCAGGTTTTGGTATGATGGGTACTGTAGTAGGTTTGATTGGTATGTTAAACAACCTTGAAGATAAATCATCTTTGGGACCTAACATGGCCGTTGCTCTTGTTACTACCTTGTATGGTTGTATGATGGCTAACTGGCTTATTTCTCCATTCTCTACAAAACTTCTTGCACATAATGCTGCAGAAATGCGTACAAAAGAAATGATTATTGAAGGTGTTCTGGCTATACAGGCTGGTGAAAACCCACGTATTATGGCTCAGAAACTGCTTACCTATCTTGACCCTGTAACCCGCAAGGCTATTGAAGCAGATGTATTAAAGGACTAGTGAATGGCAAAACGTAGTAATAAAGCACCAGAGAAACCGTCAACCGCCTGGCAGGGTACTTATGGAGACATGATTACCCTCATGTTATGTTTCTTTGTAATGCTCTATAATCCTTCAGAAATAGATGTTACTCAGCTGGCAACTATTACCCAGAGCTTGCAGATGCAGGAAACTGAATCTGTAACCGGCGGTCTTTCTCTGTCTGCTGGCCGTCTTTCCGATTTGGGTAACAATATTAATTCCCTTCCATCTCTGGAAAAAGGAAAAAGCCTTGGTCTTGCAAAAAAGAAGGCGGTAAGTCTTTTTGCTCCTGACGTAAAATCAAACAAAATTACTATTACTAGTGATGAGCGTGGACTTGTTATAACCCTTCTTTCTGATAATTTCTTTGAAGAGGGTAGCGCTGAACTAAATATTAATTCAACCCGTGATACTTTACTTCGTCTTTCTGAGTTTTTCCGGTCAGAAGAAGTAAAAGATAAACGGTATAGAATAGAAGGACATACTGATAATACCCCTGTTGCGCAAGATTCAATTTTTTTAAGCAATTGGGAACTTTCTTCAACAAGGGCTATTAATGTTCTTCATTATCTTGCCGATTATGGAGTAAGTGAAAATAATTTTTCTGTAGCTGGATATGCAGATACCCGTCCAAAGTTTTCAAATGACACTGCGGAAGGACGTGCATATAATAGAAGAGTGGATATAATAATCCTAGACGAAGGACATTTTTAATGTTAATATTAAAAATACTTGTTTTATTTGCTGGAGGGGAAAATGGCAAATGATGATGATGATTTGAATCTGGATGATGGTGGTAGCTCGATTCCTGCAAAAAAAGGCAGATTTGGTGGGGTATTTCCAAGTCTCTTAAAATGGATAATCATTGGACTTGCAGCAGTTATTGTCATATTTGTTGTAGTATTCTTTACAATTAAGATTGTCACAAAAAATAATTCCAAGCAAGTTTATAATCCTGCAATTTCTGCAGAAGAATATAAAGGTCAGCGTGAAGTATTCGACTGGTATAAATCTATTGGTGTTATCCAGACAACTACTTCAGACGAAAATCCTGCAACTGTAAGAGTAAATGTATTTTTAGGCTATAAAAAAGATGATAAAGCCTGTTCTACAGAAATTACTCAAAGAACAGTTGAATTAAAAGATTATCTGAGACGTTATTTCCGCGGTAAATCAGCGGCAGAGTTAAAAAACTCAAATAACGAAGATAAATTAAAAATGGAAATTAGAAATGGTATAAACGACTTGATTTTGAGTGGATCTAAAATCAGGGATATAAGTTTTGATCAGTTAGATGTAATTGAACAAAACTAGTTAAAATAGGTGGAGCGTGAATGAACGAAGTTCTGTCACAGGATGAGATAGACCAATTATTAAGTGCAATCAGTTCGGGTGATGCCGAGAACGATGACTTTAAACTGGTCAACAGTCCTAAAAAGATAAAAATATATGACTTTAAACGTCCTTCAAAGTTTTCTAAAGAGCAGTTGCGTACAGTCTCAAATATGCATGAGACTTTTGCACGTTTAACGACAACATCTTTGTCTGCTCAGTTGCGATCTCTTGTACATGTTCATGTTGCCTCTGTAGATGAATTGACTTATGAGGAATTTATACGTTCAATCCCAACTCCAACTACGCTTGCAATTATTCATATGGATCCGCTGAAAGGAAATGCCGTTCTCGAAATTGACCCGGCAATCACCTTCTGTATGATTGACCGTCTTTTTGGTGGACGGGGAACTACTTCTGGAAATAAAAACCGTGAACTTACAGATATTGAGCAGGAAGTAATGGAAGGTGTTATCGTAAGGATTCTGGCAAATATGCGTGAAGCCTGGACTCAGGTAATAGATTTACGCCCAAGATTCCAGCAGATTGAAACTAACCCACAGTTTGCTTCCATCGTTCCTCCAAACGAAATGGTTGTTCTTATCACTTTGGATACAAAAGTAGGTGATGAAGAAGGAATGATGAATATTTGTATTCCTTATCTTACAATTGAACCTATTGTTTCAAAATTATCATCACAGTTCTGGTTCTCTTCAGTAAGAAGAAACTCAACAACACAATATGCAAGTACAATTAAAGGTCAAATTGCCGCAGTTGATATGGATGTTGTTGCAGAAGTTGATACAATTAATCTTCCTATTAGAGATGTTCTTTCTCTTCGTGTAGGTGATGTTGTACGCTTGTCAAATATAAAGGTTGGTGAACCTTTATCATTAAATATTGGAAATCGTAAAAAGTTTTATTGTCAGCCCGGTGTAGTCGGGAAAAAAATGGCAGTACAAATAACAGGAAAAATGGAAGATTCTGAAGCAGATGACTTTGAAGAACTTTCAGTAGAAGGAGACGAAACGTATGAGTGATGGTGCTATATCACAGGATGAGATTGATGCTTTACTTTCCGGTGTTGCAATAGACGGATTAAATTCTTCTGGTCATGTTGGTAAAGGTCCTAATTATCATATTGATGTGCCGACTCTTCAACAACTGGCAAATGATTTAAAGCCAAAACTGGAAGAGAATGTAAATAAATATACAGGTGCTAGTTTTACTGTAGATTCTCCTGTTGTAGAATTATCAGATAGAGATAAGTTTCTTGCACGTTTACCAGAAGTTCTTGTATCAGTAGTTGCTGATTACAATGAAGGCTTAAAGGGAAATCATATTTATTTGATGTCTCAGGAACTTGCATTAAAGCTTTTTGCTCTTGTAAATAATGAAGAAGCTGGTGAGATTGATGATATGGTACTTTCTGTTGTATCAGAAATCATTGCAACTCATATCAGTGCTCAAATTACTATACTTGATCAGACAGGAAGATTCCCAGGACTTGCCTATCAGACACCAGAAAGTGTAAATGAATCCAAAGCAATGGTTATGTTCCCAATGGGAGATTTTGCTTTATTCAGTTATCCATTAACACTTGATGGCAATGCTTATACTTTGTGGGAATGTATAAGCGGTGATGCTGCTGAAAAAATATGCAATGCACTTGGTGGAAATAATGAAAGTGCAGATGATGCTGCCAGTCTTTTAGGTGGAATGGATATGGGCGGCATGGGAATGGGTGCTCCTGCAGCTGGAATGGGAGCAGCACAAGCAGCAAATCCTATGTCTGGAAATATGGGTATGGGTATGCAGGGTGGTATGGCTGGAATGGGCGCTATGCCAAATATGGGCATGCCAAACATGAATATGGGTGGCATGGGAGGCATGCAGAATATGGGCGGTGTGGCTGGAATGGGTGCTATGCCAAACATGGGTATGTCTTCAAATATGGGTGTAAACATGGGAATGAATGTTCCAAATGTTCAATCACTCCAGTTCCCTAACTTACAGCCTAACATGAGTTCCGCAGAACAGGGAAACATCGGTTTGATTATGGATGTTTTCATGGAAATGACTGTAGAACTCGGTCGTACAAAAAAATCTATCAAGGATATTCTTGGTATGGGTGAAGGTACAATTATCGAGCTTGATAAACTTGCCGGTGAACCTGTAGATATTCTTGTTAATCATAAACCTATTGCTAAAGGTGAGGTTGTAGTTATTGACGAAAACTTCGGTGTTCGTGTAACTGAGATTCTTTCACCAATGGAAAGGGTTAATGAATTAAGTTAAAATAAATATTAAACAATTTTTTAGGGTGGGGAAAAATGTTTAAGTTAAAAAAATCTCT
>JAILQA010000198.1 GCA_024699205.1 Treponema sp.
TAGTCAAATCTTTATTTGATTCAGACTTAAAAGTAAAGACGCTTCCTTTTGAAATCAAAGTCTTTTGTATCTCAAGTTCCTTTCTATAAGCATTGTATTGATATATGAACGAGGGACGTGTAAAACAGCAGGTTTCATCCAATTTCCAATCAGCTCCGAGTCCAAGAAACTCAGGTAGCACTTTTAATTCCGGTATTCCTGTAAGTGGATTTCTTAAACAAAGATCAGAGACTGCAAGAATTGAAAAAGAATTGCCGTTAAGATTTGCAGCCGGCTCATTAGGGGCTGCTTTTTTATCTTTTGATTCTGGATTAGTAATCTTTGAAAGTTTTGCCCTACCATAAGAAGCAGTCTTTGAACGACCAATATGGATGATTTCTCCTGCTTCTGATTCAAATAATTCCAACACGTTTTTGGCACTAGTTTCTACAGAATCGTCCCATTCAATTTTTCCCATAAAAACTTGTCCGGCATTCAAACTTTCATAACCGTACAATTGTGATTTTGCAGCCGTTCCTGTTTTTTCATCAATTGCAGTTCGCATTCTGCTTGTTAATGATGATAAAACTATATTTATTTTTTCAGCATCACATTCTGAATCTTTCTTCCCCAAAAGATTCAGATAACCACTACGGAGTTGTCTAGGCTGTCCTGTAATCCCCTTTTTCCCTTCTTCGCAAACAAAATTAAAAATATCTTTTTCTTTTCCAAGTACTGGTTCTTTTTCTTTATGAAAAGAAAGCGGAACCGGGATGGTTCTGTTATTATTTACCAACGGATATGCATTATAAAACCTAAGTTTTGAACTATGGAAAAGCTGCCAGGCAACATCTGCACTTACCGTGGAATAAGAACGAGCAGCAGCAACACCAAGCAGTACAGAACCCGGTATATAATCCAAAGATTTATGATTTCCAACAGTAGCAGTTTTCTGACTCAAAACAACATCATCTAAAAGTTCAATCTTAAAATACAGTTCTCCCATAATTATGCCTCACTTCCTGTGTTTTTCGTATTCACGTCCTTAAACTCAATCACAACTTCTCCTAATCCCCGTGATTTATGGGAACCAACTGCATAAACTAGTTTACAGGCTTTTTTTATGTATTCAAAAGTTTCTTCATCACAATCACATTCCAAAATTGACTCCAGCTGCATTGGCACGGTAACTTCATAACCTCTTAGAGATTTATCTTTTGCAATTCCATTCTCATTAATTGCAGTTGAATAAATATTTCGTGTAATATTATCTTTGGCAGCCTGATTATCTTCTTTTGATAAAGCTGCCCTGAGATTTGCCGGAAGCCGTGCATCTGAAATATATATTTTTCCTTTTTCTGTAGCAGTTCGGCTCAATCCATCACCTTCACCATTTTCATCACCGCCGCTTCCTTTTTTACCGAAAACTTCATCTACAAAATTATAAGCTTCATTACCAGCAGATTGTAAACGTTGACATGCATCTCTTATAAGCCCCTTCAACATTTTTCCAGGAACATAAGGCAATCCATCGGCATCCCTATCTATACGATTATCTACTTCGTTTCCGCCACCTTTACCGCTTCCAACAGCCCAATAACCCTGCATTTTCAAAATCATTGTTTTTCTTATCATTTTTTGCCTCCCTCGGAAGAAGCGTTTATTGTATCTCCAATATCGTCCATACTTAAAAGCTGCAACGCATCAAATAATGGAGTTTGTTTAGGGTTGTTCTCACCAACCCAAGGAGACTCCTTTATATTGTGTCCTTCTCCTTGGCCTGTAAACCCAAAAGGCACCATAACAGTTTTAAAACCATTGAATAAACCTCGAGATTCAAGAACTTCTATCCACCTTCTCCATTTTTCGCGGGCAATATTTTCATCGCCAAAAATCATTGTTGCATATTCTCTTATTGAAGCAGCTGTTACGCCATCTTTTTTTAATTCTTTGCACAAAGCCCGCAGCACTTTTAAAGTCGGAATACTTTTTTCATTTTCGTCAATTGCATAAGCACCAAGAGTGGCAATATACTCTTTATTTCCCTTCTTAACCGTCAATTCCTTTTCTTTGTAACTGCTGTATGATTCTATGAATGAATTGGTAACGACAAGGCTTGTTACAGATGCAGGGATTTCTGTTCTTTTTTCTTTTTTTCTAACATTCTTTGAGATTCGTTTTGATTCTGCACACAAAGACTCTGTAAGTTCAAAAGCATCCATAAAAGGCTGATTATTCTTTACATAAGCAAGCCCCGCACATGCCGTAAGTTCTTCTGGAATTGCATCCTTATTATGATTATGTATTTTTTCAAAGTTCACTTTTGTTTTTTCTTTAAATGCTACACAATAATCTTTTACAAACTGCATTGCTAAATCTGCCCTTACAAGTACGGTCAAATCATCACCACCTAAAACTAAAGGTCGCATAGGAAGAACAGTATTTTTGGAAGATTCGTCTGATTTTTTTTCATTCTTTTCTAAATCTTTCTTAAATTGTTCTATGAGGTTTTTCGTTGCAGCTTGTGCCGCTTCCATAGTTGATTTTTCCAGATTTTCAGAAAAAAGCCTGAGCATAACAGCATATTCAACACCATCTTCAATATTTTCTTTTATGTTTAACAAGGTCTGCCCCAGATCATTTCCATCTGCATGAATCAAACCTAAATAACGAGAACCTGACTTAAAAGGAAACTCACAATGTCCTTTAGAATCAAACTCAAGATTTGTCGGGAATGAATATTTTTGAGCTTTTTCTTCAGGGGTATTTTGCAAAAAGGCGTTCGACAATGAGTTTAATTTATCACTATCTACAGCATTTATTTTTTTCTGACTTGCTTCATCAATCCAAACAAATGTTTTATCTTCTTTATCTACCGCAGGTTTTCCAGTACGCGGTGCAAGTACATGCATAGGAGTTGCTTCTGGTAAAACAGCAGGAGGAAAGTTTCTGTTATAGGCCAGTTTTGCGTAAGTTTCTTCAATTATTTTTTTGATTTCGTCACTTTCAGAAACTGCATATACAACCTCAAGCCCCGGAACAAAGTCATTTACAAACATGCTCCATACACCAAGGAATCTGTCACGAACAGCCTTATCAGCAAAGATTGCAGAAAAAGAACCACCGCTCCTGCGAGAAAAGAAAATCTTACCTTTATCCAGTGTTTTCAATTCATCAGCAGTTTCTTTGATATTCTCCACAGTTGGATTATCAAAATCTGGTTTAATTTCCGTCAATCCCACTTCTTTTATAACATCATCCAATTTTTCGGCACAAAGCTGCTTAATAAGCTCGCTCGCTCCTACCATTTCTTTCATTTTGCCACTGTCAAAAATATAAGATTGAATACTACGTGCTTCAAAAAATAATGAATAGTACATTTTTTCCTCCTCCATTTTTCTCATCTAACACAAAACGGATTATCAATTTTCTGGATTCTCATCTAAATATCTAAATAGCAATTCTACACCTTCTTTTCCACTCGTATATTGCGCAGCAAGATTTTGAACCAGAGGAAAGCCTCCAGTATCTGGATTTCTTGCGCCTCCGTGGGCAACCTGATTTCTAAAGTGCTCAAGATTTCTTAGTTTTTGTTTCATCTTCATATTCGTATTCCAAATAGCTTTTAGTTTAGGACTTCCAATTGCCTTTATCGTAATCTTGTTTCCACTATTATCATATCTATATCCACCATAATACCATAAGTAATCACCTATAGATGTATTATTACCCGCCGCATCTTTTACCTCATACCTTTCTGCAATTGCAGTTTCAACAGCAATTTGTAATGAAATAATAGACTGTACAATTAAACCATGTTCATATTGGAATCTGGCATAGTTATATATTGTCCTGCTCATTCTCTCATCACGTAAATTACAAATTGGTTGTAATGCATCAACAACATCCTGCAATATAGTAGATTTCTCTGCTGGAAGAGCCTTTATTGCATTGTTAATTTGATTCAAAGTTTCCTGTATCTGCAAGCTAAAATTAGCCTGAACAACTTTGCTGAATTTTTCCAATGCGTCCGCACCATCAGGCCATTCTGCTTTTATACAACTTATAAGATTCGTTGCATCCAGCTTTGAATTAAATATAGAAATAGCATCTGCAGCCTTTGCATACGGAACATAGGAACTCAAATTTCTCACATATGAAATCTGATCACGACTAATAAATTCTCCATAAACAAGTTCAATATTCTGTATTTTAGAAAAAGAAAACTGCAATGCCTGATACATAAGCGTAGCCATAGAACGAAATCCATGCGTTATGTCAAAAAGGATGCTGTCATTTTCAGGATCCAGGTTAATATCTGGAATAATAGATCGATATACCTTAAAAACTTCTTGTGAGGTA
>JAILQA010000337.1 GCA_024699205.1 Treponema sp.
ACTTTTTCGTGACCTTCTTGAATGGTAAAGCCAATAACGGCTACCACAATACCAAAACAGATTTCAGATCTTATTTCATTTCGTTTGACGACGGAGCACGCCTTGAGATTATGACAAGGTCTGAGCTTGTGGAGCAGGAAAAGCTGCCTTATAGAACCGGCTACGCACACATTGCGTTCAGCGTTGGAAGCAAAGAAGCTGTTGATGAACTGACTGCAAAACTGGATGCTGCAGGTTATTCTGTTACAAGCGGACCGCGTACAACCGGTGACGGCTATTATGAAAGCTGTATTATTGCGCTTGAAGATAACATGATTGAAATTACGGAATAAGTAATTTGCATTTTCTGATGCCTTAAAACTGTCTCAGCTTTGCGGGCTGATGACGATTGTATAGAATTTTGTATAGATTTTCAGGTCTTTTCAAGTTCTGTCAAAAACATTCAGTTGCATAATTATTTATTTTATAATAAAATAAGGATAATCAAGTAATTGTTTTAGTAATCTATTCCACCCTTGAGGTGGTCTTCCAAGCTGATGACGAGGGTTCGACTCCCTTCTGCCGCTCTAGAAGCTCATCTTAAGGATGAGCTTTTTTTATGTCTAAATCCTTGTGTTGCCAATAAATGTCAGTGGAGGGAATAATGAAGAAGATTGGCTTAGTAGGTGGAACAGGACCTGAATCAACACTGATGTATTATAAAGAGCTTAACAGTAGAATTGACAAGTTGTCACATGGCGTTTCTATGCCTGATATAGCCATTGAAAGCGTAAACTTTCGAAAAGCGTGGAATCTTGTTTCTAACCGGAAATATTCAGAACTTTCTGAATATCTTTCTGAAAAGGTCGATTGCTTAAAATCAGGTGGGGCTGAAATTATAAGCCTAACAGCTGGAACAATGCATATAGTTTATGATCAGATTGTTCAGAAAACTAATTTTCCTTTAGTCAGTATTCCAAAGGTTATTTGTGATGAAGTTCTTTTCAGGGGATTTAAAAGCGTAGGACTTCTTGGAACCATTTTTACAATGGAACAAGATTTCATGAAAAAGAATCTTGTTGAAGCGGGAATCAATGTAGCCATTCCCCAAAAACAAGAACGTGAATTGATTGCAAAAAGAATATTAGAGGAACTTGAAGTCGGTCTTGTAAAAGAAAGCACCTTAAATGAATTTACAAATATCATAAAAAGAATGAAAGCAGAAGACGGCATAGAGGCAATAATTTTAGGTTGTACTGAATTACCATTGCTTTTAAATCAGAATAATTGTCCTGTATGCTGCCTGGATTCTGTAGAAATACACCTTAATAAGCTGGTAGAATTAGCCATGGAGTAATATGGAAAAGCGTAGTTTAAAAGAATGGTTGATTCGATCCTTTATTCTCATGATTGGGTTGACGATAGCGCACTTTGGTGTGACTCTTTTTTTACTGTCTGATCTGGGGGCCGATCCTTTTAATGTTTTAATACAAGGCATTTATAGGAAGTTGGTCAATCTTACAGGCAGCTCTCTTTTGACTCACGGCAGAACCCATATGCTAATTTCTTTACTCATTATTGCTTTTCTATTGCTAATCGATAAGATATACATTAAGGCAGGAACAGTGCTTTGCATGATTTGTGGAGGTCCGATTATAGACGCATTCACCTGGCTTCTTCACTTCATTCTTCCGGATAACATGCATTTGATTTACAGACTTTTTATGCTGATTTTTGGCTGTATCATATTAGCTTATGGAATGACTATAGTTATACAATCAGATGCAGGTACAGGCCCTAATGATTTAGTGGCTCTTGTTTTGTCAGATAAAATTCACAAGAAGTTTGGAATAATACGATTAATTGTAGACGCTGTATTTACTTTGCTGGGATTTGCTCTTGGAGGCGTGGTTGGAGCTGGCACAATTGTTTGCATTGCCTTAGTAGGACCTGTTGCAGGATTCTTTTTACCTGTTAACGGGCGACTCGTTAATCGATGTGTGCGAAAAAGCTGTTCATAGGTTGAAAGAATATCTTTTTTTGTTGCATATAATCTAATTGGTTCTTCTGTAATACCTGCAGCTTTTCTTAAGAGAAAATGATCACTAGGCAAGCTTAACTACTCAAATAGGCAAACTTAGCCAAACAACTGGCTAAACTCAGCCATTCCACTAGCTAAGCTCAGCCATTCCACTGGCTAAGCTTAGCTACTGAACATATTCAGTTGAATTTATAATAAAGGTTCAGAATATATTATCTGTGACATTCCAATAATAACCTTGTTCCTTTCTCTTTTAAATCCTATAATTCAAATATGATAAAAAATACATTAAACGTGACTGCGTATGCTTTTAATCTCTAGCATACAAGCTGATTTTTTCCCAAAAAGTGATAATCTTTTTCAAAGTCATTTCTGGGGCTGTTTTAAGGAAAGGCTTGGACAAAAGGCATTATATTTCCGAGTTGTCTTTAATGATGATGATGGAAAAGAAGTTGCCTATCCGCTTCTGGTTCTATTACGAAAAATTAGAGGACAGTACATATATGCCTATGTTCAGAGGGCTCCAAACGAAAATGTAATTCCATGTAATAAGACCTGTTTTCTTGAAGAGCTTTCACTTTCACTTAAAGAACATCTTCCTTCTTCCATAATTTTTATCCGTTATGATTTACAATGGATAAATAACGACCCTTTTGCACGGACAGAGATGCTTGAAATTATGATGAACTATGGAACTAAGTTTCATAACTTAAAAAAGGCACATCCCAATCATTTGCCGGCTTCCACCTGTATTTTAAACTTGCGCCAGATTCCCCAGCAGATGCTTAATAATATGAGACAGCAGACCAGAAATTCTATCCGCCGTTCTTACAAAGAGGGGGTTGAATTTTCAATTTACGATGCTCAAAGTCCTGAAATATTTAAGAGACTTAGAGAATCTTACGACATTTACAAGGAAACCGCGGAACGAAAGCATTTTTATTATGAAAATTATTCATATTTTGAAACCTTATTTCGCTTGAATAAGGACTTTATGGATAAAAAAAAGCCTGTTTTTTTTGAAAAGGGACTTGTTCCGCTAGATGCTCAAGTTCCTCCGCCAAAGTTTTATCTTTTTATAGCACAAAAAGACAGAATTCTCTTAAGCGGCCTGATTCTTGCAATCTGCGGAAGTAACGCTTATTACATGTATGCTGCCAGCAGCATGGATATGAAGCACTGTATGCCAAATTACGGACTTCAATGGGAAGTAATGCGCTTTGCTCGTTCCCAAGGTTGTACAAAATATGACCTGATGGGTATTCCTCCTTCAAAAGATTCTGATTCGCCTATGGCAAGCCTTTATATATTTAAAACTGGCTTTGGAGGAAACATCACTCATTTTGCAGGAAGTTGGGATTTTCCATTAAAAAAGGAAGAGTATGAGGCCTTTAGTATTAATGAAAGCCTTATGCTTAAATAAAAAATATGGAAATAAATTACTTAATACAAAAATCCCGTCGACGCACTATGAGTATACATATATCTGATGATAAAAAAGTTATCGTCAAAGTACCATTTTGTACGTCTTTATCAAATGTCCAAAAGTTTGTAATGGAAAAAAAAGATTGGATAATAAAGCAACTAAAGAAACTTGAAAGTCAGAATGAACTTGCTTCGTCAATGCCATTACTTACAGAGCAGGATATAAAAGAGATAAGAAAAAGGCGAAAGTTATAATACCAGAACGTGTAAAATATTATTCAAATCTTTCTGGTATTACTTTTAATCGTATTTCAATTCGACTGCAAAAGTCACGCTGGGGAAGCTGTTCTATAGACGGAAACCTTAACTTTAACTGCCTTCTAATACTTATGCCGCGGGAAGTACTTGATAGTGTAGTAGTTCATGAACTTTGCCATCGCCGTCACATGAACCACTCACATGAGTTTTATGATGAAGTTATAAGAATTTATCCTGATTACAAAAAATGGAATAAATGGCTTAAACTTAATGGTGGAGCTTATTTTAAGCGTATTTTGAAATAGCTTTATGGCTTATCTTGTAATTTAACCGAAACAGCTGATGATTTGACCTAATTAAAAACAAGGCACTTGTATAAATTGTTATTATAAAATACTGACACAGTTAAATACTAAGATTGACTAACTAATGTTAGTTATATATAATTTAATAATTAGAATATGGAGGTTTTTAATTATGGAAAAAAAAGTTTTTAATGCTGCAAATAAGTATTTGGCCGATGTTGCAATTTCTTATATCAAGCTTCACAACCTGCACTGGAATGTTGTTGGATCTCAGTTTAAAGCCGTTCACGAATATTTAGAATCACTTTATGAGTCATACGCTGACATTCTTGATGAAGTGGCCGAACTTATAAAAATGAATGGAGAATTTCCTGTTGCAAGTTTTAAAGAATACTCAACCCTTTCTGATATTGCAGAACTTAAAAGTAAAGATTATAAGACAGAAGACACTGTAAAAGCACTCCTTGAAAACCTAAAAAAACTTAAGGAGGATGCGCTTTTAGTCCGTAAAGAAGCAGACGTTGCCGATGCCTTTGACTTTGTTAATACCATGGAAGACCATATTGCTTCTTATAATAAAAATATATGGTTCGTTGAATCAATGCTTAAATAGGTAAAACAAAGAATTAATAAAAAAAATGCCCTTGGCGCAATCCAAGGGCAAAAGTACAACTTAAGGGTCAATCCGCAAGTAGAATATAATGTCTAAGACTTTATCATGGGGCATCTTCTTTTTCTGAAAAAAGGTTTTATGTAAAAAGAAGAAGATGAATTTCTGTAAAAACTGGTAAAACCTGCTATTGTTACAGTCAAAACATCTTATTTTTTAAGATAACACGTTAAAATAAAAATCCAATATTTTTCTATTTATTATGTAAAAATAATAATAACGAGTATACAAAGAACAATACAATAAAATTATTAAAAAAGTTCACAGATTTTCTTTTATTTAATTTTTAATATACGCTGGGCTATTTATTAAAAAATGTATAATATAAACCTGTTATGGATGAAATTTCAGATATAAAAAAAGGTATTATTTATATAATAATATCATCTTTCTTTTTTGGTTTAATGGCGGTTTTTGTTCATTTAGCAGGTGATATTTATTTTGTTCAAAAAGCATTTTTTAGAAATGCCGTTGCCTTTATTATTGCTTTATTCAGTCTTTTAATAGAAGGACGCAAGCAAGGTTTTCATTCTTTTGATATTCCTAAAGGTGCTGTTATTTTTCTTTTTTTACGTTCTATAGCAGGCTCTATTGGTATTTTTGGTAACTTTTATGCAGTTGATCGACTGATTCTTTCGGATGCTGCCATTCTTAATAAAATGGCTCCATTTTTTGCCATCCTTTTTAGTTTTATTTTGCTTAAGGAAAAAATCAGGATAATTCCACTTGCAGCTATTTCAGTTGCTTTTTTAGGTGCTCTGCTTATAGTAAAGCCTAGTTTTAATTTTTCTTATATGCTTCCAACAATGGCGGGGTTTGTAGGAGGAATGGGGGCCGGATTTGCCTATACCTGTGTTCGAAAACTCAGTATGTTGGGCTGTAAAGGAAAGGTGGTTGTTTTATTTTTTTCTTTATTTTCCATGCTTCTTTCAATTCCTTATATGATTTTTAATTTTAATCCAATGTCTGCGTCTCAATGGATTTTTTTAATTTTATCAGGAATCTGCGCGGCAGGTGGTCAGTTTAGTATTACTGCTGCATACTTTCATGCTCCGGCTAGTAAAATTTCAATATACGATTATTCTCAGATTATATTTTCTGCAGTTTTAGGATTTTTAATTTTTGGTCAGGTTCCAGATATTTTAAGTTTTGCAGGTTATATAATAATTATTTCTATGGCAGGTCTTAATTTCTGGTACAATAACTTCCATGGTGAAAAAAGCAGACCATAGTTTTTTTTAATAAAATATTTTTAAGCAATAATAATAAATTGTATATTTAACTATATTATGATAAAAATTTAATTCTGTGAGTGTAATTTACTTATGACTGATAATGTTTTTTATAAAAAAGGCTTACATTTTGGTTGTAAAAGATGTTCCTTTTGCTGTGGGCATTCTCCAGGTTTTGTTTATCTTTCCCACAGAGACCTGATGGCATTATGTACTTTTTTTCATCTTTCCATAAAAGAATTTGTCGAAACAAAATGCCGCTGGGCAGATTACTACTACGGAGCAAAAGTTTTAGCCCTGACAGAAAAAAAGAATTTCGACTGCGGATTATGGGAAAACGGCTGTTCAGCATATGAAGCACGTCCGATTCAGTGTTCAACATATCCGTTCTGGTCGTGGATGCTGGAAGACAAACAGACATGGGATGACTGTGCAAAGGATTGCCCCGGAATGAACGGCGGAAGGCTCTGGTCATTTGAAGAAATAGAAAAAAATAAAAAAGCGTATGATGACAATATTCCGTTAAAAAAAGAAGAAGTTGAAGAACTTATTCGGTTAGAAGAAAACAAAATAAATTAAAGTTCTTGTTTTTGTACTTTTATTGAGCAATAATTAGTTATTAAGAATAAAAAAAGTTGGGGATTTCATGTTAATAGACAGAAAAAAAATACTTGCAGCTCTCTTATGCTTTTCAGCAAGTTTTATTTTCTGCGAAAAGATAACGTTTAATCCTAAAACTATGCTTCTTGAGACTGAAAAAAAATTTAATTTTTCAATAGAACCTTTAATTGGAATCCGCTACGGTACGATAGGTGAGTATGTATTTTTCAAAACATGGGCTACCCAAAAAGAATATATTTTAAGCTATCTTGAATGGGATACAAAAGGACTTATATTTTCAGGCGCAAAACTTACCAGACACTGGGGAAAAAAATCTTTAAGTTTTTATTATAAATATTACTTCCCTAAATCTGACTGTGGAAACATGCAGGATAATGACTGGGCACAGGATTATTTCTATGGAAATGAAGAAAACTTTACGGGTCCTACAAGTTCTGAGGTTCAAACCAATTTTTCCCGTCATTCAAACAGACTGAACGAAGGCTATAACATAGGAGCCCAGTTTTCATTCCAATTATATAGAAATAACGGGTTTTCTATAAATAATTTAATTGGTCTGGATTTAGAATCGATTTCCATGACTGCTTTTGACGGATACCTGATTTACGGAAATCACTATTCGGCTGAGTTTTCTGTAGATAAGTTCTACTATCCTTATCAATCCGAGAATTCTTACAGACAAACATGTAGGGGAGACGGTATACAATATATTCAAAATTATATATTTTCATGGCTAGGCTTTAATCTTGAATATTCTCCGCATAAATCAACTATTGGTTTTTCAGCTTCTTTTGCGCCTGTAAGTTTTGCTTATGCTTATGACAATCATTTTTTCAGAAAAAGAAAGACAAAAAGTTTTATGCTTGGCTATCTAAAAACTTATAAACTTGATTTATATTATAAATACAATTTTACCGAGAGGTTTGCTTTAAAAGCTGACTGTTCGCTTTTAAAATCCGTAATTGCTCGTGGTATAAGATATTCTAATGACGATTATGATGTGAACAAACTGTATCAGCATGTAGGCAATACCGATATGGATGGAGCAGATACAAAATATGTTGAATATACAGTTTCTGCAATTATAAGATTCTAATTTAAGATTCAAAAGGAAGATTAATGAAAAAACATCTTGCAGCCTTATTTTTATTTTTAACAGCCTCTTTTATGTATTGCAATGATGTTATTATTAAAAACGATTTGCAAAAAAAATCAGTCTGGGAAAAAGAGTTGTATGCTGCGCCTGTTTTTAAATCCAGAACAATAAAAAATGAACTTAAAAACATTCAGTTAACAGATATTGGTCTTGAAATAGGTCTTGAACTTGTAAATAAACAGAATAATTTTGTATTTAAAGTTAACGGCGACATTTGCAGAACTTACAGCGACTTTAACAATGAGCCAGATTACTTTTTTAGAAATCCAAATTATTTTTCAGGGGCAAGTTTTGCCTTTGATTTGGGCTCCGGCTATAACTTCCGTTTTAATGAAAAATCAGAACTGAGTTTACTAGGCATTTATGGGCTAACCTATGTATATCTTAATTCACCAACCTTTCGCGCTGTTGGTTCCACAACAATCCAAGCTGTTAATCCGATGACTTTATACTATAATGTCAACGTTTATCAGGAAATACACATTTTCTCCCACTGTATCGGCGTTCAGGGAAATTACAGATTAAAACTGAATAAAAAACTTTATTTATATGACAGCCTTACATTGAGCTGCAATGCAGGCGGTTTTTTGAATTTTACGGAA
>JAILQA010000262.1 GCA_024699205.1 Treponema sp.
TACTTATTTTTCTTATCTCGTTCAATCTTTTTGCAATCCGCGTGGGCATTGAGAATATAACTTATTATTTTAATGATAATACTTTTGAAAAAAAGGATAATAGCTCATATTTTTTCTATGAACCTTCTGCTGATGATTTTAATAGTTCCTGGCATTTTGACTTAAAAGAAAATGATTTTGATTTTTTCTCGAAAAGGGATTCGTGGCATATTTGCACAGAAGATAAGCTGCAGGATTTTGTTGATCAGGAATCTTCAAAGGGTGATGTTATAATTCATTATAAAGATGATTTGTTTTATGTTGGTGTAAATAAAGAACGAAAGCCAACAGTTCTTGTTGAAGCATATTTAAATAATTACTTTGATGGGAAGCAATATTTTTGTGAAAAATATTTATTTGGTGATGATGAGATGACTTTTGCATTTTGCCCAAATAATGAAGATGAGAAAATTTTTCAGCGTGCTATACTATTTCAATCAGAAGAGGATAAAATTATTCCACGGCTATTTTTTCGTGGTGGACGAATTAATAATGCGTATCCGAATGAAATGCTCGTAAATGTACAATCTTCTAAAAAAGATTTTTATGGTCTTAGTATTCATCATGTCAATGGCTATAATACATTTAGCATTAATTGTTATTGGAACCAGGGAAAAGATGTTGCAGATTCTATTTTATTGGAATGGAAAAATAACAGATTCAGAAAATACAAAATAGATGAAGAAATTCTTTAAGCGTTTTTAATTTTCTTTGAGAAAACATCAGATTGGGAAGTTTACAAGGTCTTTACAAACCTCCCAATCTTTTTTTTTGTTAGTTCTTCCTTATACGAATTGAACCGCTGGTAGTTTTTGCCTTGATAGCAACATTGCCGAAACGGTTTGAATCCATTTCATTTTTGATTGAACCTGAAGTAGCGTTTGTTTCAAAGAAGTATTCATCACTTGGTGTAAGTTCGAGAGTAATTGCACCGCTTGAAGCTGTAAAAGAAGAATCTTTTTCGAACTTTACTTTATTTTCAACTTTTATTGTACCGGAAGTGCATTTTACGTCGGCCTGTAAAATCTTTCCCTGAAGTTTAATTGCACCGCTTGAAGAAGTTACGTTTATGCTGCCGATGGAAACTTCATCTGCATTGATTGTACCGCTGCTTACAGAAATTTCTGCTTTTTCTGCTACTGTATCTTCAACTTTGATTGTTCCACTTGAAGCTTTAATTGTAAGATTATCTGTTTTCAGACCGTCAGCCTTGATTGTTCCGCTTGAAGCTTGTAAATTAATTTTATCGTATTTTTCTGCCGGAATATGTACGATTACCTTTGGTGTTCGGAGAACGAAGAAAAAGCCAGGAATTCGAGCTGTCTGGATTACTGACAGTTTATTGCCGATAATTTTTGCTTCCGTATATTTTTCTGCTTCATCGACAAATTCAATACGGATTTTTTTCTCATCGCTCTTTATGGCTTCAATGCTTTCCGATTTTACATCAACTTCGATTTCTTTTACGCTTTCATCAAATACTTCTTCTTTTGAACTAAAACTTTTCATGCCATTCCTCATATAATCATTTTTATTTTCAAGCAGACTGAATGAGCCCACTTCCTTCCAAAACTCACCTGCATCTGTTGTGTAGGATGTAATTCCTTTTATGAATAAACCGCTCAGTGCAAGTGCAATCACACACCATATAATTCCTAAAATTAATCTCTTGTTCATTTTCTTAAAACTCCTTAGAATTTTTTAAGTTATTAGTTCTGCCTATCTTCATCAGAATTATTTGTGAACATTGTTATTGCCTGTTTAATTGCTTCTGCAATAAGCCAGATTAACCAGGTAACTTTCCATTCATGAGTTGCAAAACTTACTGCAAGGAAAATAATTGTAACAACCATCCAGTAAAGCTTCCAGAATGATTCCCAGAATTTGCCCTTTGGTTCATTTGATGAATCTTTTGATTCGTTTCTGGTTAAAAATGGTTCAACATCCTGAGGAACACTGTTTTTAGTGTAAATCAAAAGACCGGTACCAATTGCACAGCAGAGCAAAAGAAGGGCAAATCCGATGATTCCGAATTTTGCTTCGTTACCAATACCAAAAATTGCAGAAACTGCTGGAAGACAAGTCAAAAATATTGCGCCAATTATATAAAGCATTACTGCAATTGATTTATTTCTTGCGGCAGTTTTTCTGTAATCATCGATTTTTGGTTTGAGTTCTTTTTCTGGGGCTAGAGAAGCAAGCAGTTCATCAATATCACCTAAGTCCCTTAAAGATTCTGTATAAGCCTGATTTTCAGATTTTCCTTCAGCAATATGGGCTTCAAAGTGTTCATTAAGATTTGATAATATTTCTTCTTTTAATTCAATGGCTTTTCTTGAGTTAGGAATATCATCAAACAAAACATCTACATAGTTTTTAATTTTCTGGTTCATAATTTTTCTTTAATCTCCTTGTGTTTTTTTTCTGATTCCTTATTTTAGAATCAACCGTTTGACCAGATTGTTTATTCTTTCCCAATCCCTCTGATTTTCATCAAAGAACATACGACCTTTATCCGTAATTGAATAATAACGTCGTCTTGCTCCTGAGTTTTCATCACCCCAGTATGAAGAAATGAGCTCGTTTTCTTCAAGCCGGCGGAAGGATGTGTACAGTGTTGCTTCCTTCAATTCAAAAGCTTTTTCACTGGCCTCGCTTATTGCTTTGTTTATCTGGTAACCATAACTGTCACCTTTTGAAAGCTGGGCAAGAATGATTGTATCTGTCAGACCTCTCAATATTTCTGAAAAGTTTAACATATAACCTTCCTTTTATTGTTCTTGATATACTTTATAATACATAATACCTCATCTGTCAAGGTATATCACAAAAAAAACTTATAATTTTGGTTATAGGAATTAAAAAAAAAGAATGTAGGGTAAAAAAAAGGAAAAAAAGTTACGAGAGTGTAGGGACCTTAAAAATGTCAATTGCGAGGACACGAAACTGAAGTAACTTTTTTTTGTGTCGGTTTTAGAATCTTTCTGCCTTTTTATTTTTCTTTACAAAGGCTGATGCACCGCCCGTCTTTCGCGAAGAAGAGCGTTCCACCTGCGTATGAACATTTGGTCTGTTTCCCTTTGCACGCCCTTTACTGCTTCCTTCTTCACGGCGTCGGGAAACGCGTTCATCTTTGCGTCCACTCTTTCTGCTGCCACGGCCTTCTTCTTTTGTGTCGATGTGCATATGAGGCAGCCTGTGGTTTGATTTTGACATTTCCACAACTTTTTTAGCAGAAGCAGTCGGCAGGCTTAAAAGCGAGAACTGCTGTGCAACATCAATGTCATCAATCATTCTTCCAGGAATATGCAGAAGCTCACTGAAGTAATCAGCAATTTCTTTTGCACGGTAACCGTCTTTTTTGCCAAGAGAAACAAAGATTCTTGTCTGGTCGCCCCGGCTTGCAGTGTCTCGCGTATTGATTTTGCCATAATGCTTTGAACTCAGCTTTTCGCCATACATGATTGAAAGTACGCCGGCAAGAACTTGGGTTGCATCCTGATTTTCGCAAAGTTTTTTTGCAAGGTCGGAATATTTTGCAGGGATTTCACGGAGCTTTTCGGTAGTTTGGATTGTGGTTTCGATTGTGGCGGAAGCATCAGCCGCTGTGTCGGTAATTTCAGCGGTCGCTTCTGTTGCAACTCCCACAGCAGTTCCAACCTCCCCTTCTTCAAAAAGCTTTTCCCTGAGCTCACGGATAAGTCGTGCTTCCTTAATATCCAAAACGTCATGCACAGAAGGAATCTTATCTTCCTTCAATTCGCTTTTTGTTGCGCGATTTACGTTTCTTATAAAAAATGAAAGCTTGCGTTTTTCTTCCGGACGTACAAAAGTAACTGCAATACCGGTTGTTCCTGCACGACCAGTTCTTCCAATTCGATGAACATAAGTTGCCGTATCAAAAGGAAGGGAATAATTAACAACATGGCTTAATCCCGAAATATCAATACCGCGCGCTGCAACGTCGGTCGCAACAAGAATACGTGTTTTTTTCATTCTGAATCTTTCAAGAACTTTTTCACGCTGATTCTGCATTATATCACCATGAAGGGCAGCCGCTTCGTAGCCACGCAAATCAAGCATACGGGTTACGTTATCGGCATCCATTTTTGTCATAGTAAAAACAAGACCGTAAAAATCTGGTGACATATCAATCAAACGTACCAGGGCTTCGATTTTTTCGCTTTCTTTTACAAACCAATATTTCTGGTCAATCAGAAGAGCTTCATCAATAACCTTTTCTTCTTCGATGATGTCATATTCACCCATAAAATCAGCAGCAATTTTAAGAATTGGGGCCGGCATGGTTGCACTGAATAAAAGGATTCTACTGTCTGGATTTGCCTGTTTGAAAATATTTTCGATATCTTCGATAAAGCCCATATCAAGCATTTCATCGCCTTCATCAAGAATAAAATATTTGATTTTACTGATATCGAGTGTTTTGCGCTCCAGATGATCCATGATTCGGCCAGGAGTTCCAACTACGATTTCACAACCGCGTTTCAAATCCTTTATCTGAGTTGCGTAAGAAGCACCTCCATATAAAACAGTAGTGCGTGGGATTCCCTTGTTTGAAAAAGACTGCATTTCGTTGCAAGTTTGAACAGCAAGCTCGCGGGTTGGTTCAAGAATCAAAGCTTCAACGTGGTCGCTTTTTTCGCGTATATTCTGAATGATTGGAAGTCCAAAGGCGGCAGTTTTTCCAGTTCCTGTACGAGCTCTGGCAATAAGATTGCTGTCTCCGTTCAAAAGACGGGGAATTGCAAGCACCTGAATTGGGGAAGGTGTGATAAAACCTTTTTTTTCAACTGCCTTTAATGTGTATTCGTCCAGACCTAAATCTGAGAATGTAACTGAATCTGATTCGTTTGAATCGTCTGTGATTAAATCGTCGTTAACTAACGATTCCTGTGTGGAAGAAATGCCTTCCTCTTCTTGAGAAATGATTGTATCTGTATCCATATATCCTCTGCCAGAATAGTGAAGCAAAGTTTACATGGTTAGTTTCGGAGGCACATCTCCACAAAATAAACTTTCGCTTTTATTCTGCTTTTATAGTCTGCAAGCAACAGACCTTGAAATTATTGACAAACTATACAGTATTTTGCATTTTATCGCAACAGGGACAACTCGATATAACAGGGTAAACACATTATAAAAGATTATATAAAAAAATAATTAAAGGAGTGAAATTGGTTTTGCGAAACCGCAGGCTCGCCTGCTAGACGCTGAAGTGCCTTGTAATTATATATTTTGCCGCCATAGCGGCAGCACTTCAGAGTCTTTTCGCAAAACCAATTTTACTCCTTCGTGTTTGTTCTAACATAATCTTTTATAATGCGTTTGCCAGAATCTATATATCGGGTTTCCGCATTATAAATATTTAAAGTATAAATTGGCGTGAGGTCGTGAGTTTTGTGGCAAAAAGACTCTGTTTGTGGCTGCCGCTATTTGCGGCAGGTCAATAGTTCCTTTACCACAAACAGCGTCTAGCGCAATATTGCGCGATTTTGCCACAAAACTCACGACCGGAAGCCTTTTTGTAAATTGAGTTATTTATAATACGAAAACCCTATATAATTCCGAGTCCTGTAAGAAGAATTACAAAAAGCAGAAGCGGAGCAACAAACTTTATCATAGCTGTATAAAGCCATTTTCGTCCAAACTTTTCGCCGTTAAGGGTGATTTCGTCAATGATTGTTTGAGGTTTGCAAACCCATCCTACGAGAATACAGGTAAGAATACCAATCAGAGGCATAAGAATGTTGTTGCTCAGGTAATCAAGAACATCAAGAATCTGTCCAACTGAACCATTAGGCAATGTAAGGTCAAAATACCAGATATTATATCCAAGACATACAATCAGAGAAACAACAAAGGTTGCCGCACTCATAACTAAAACAGACTTTTTGCGAGACCAGTTAAATTTATCAATAAGACTTGAAGTGATTGCTTCAAGGATTGAAACAGCTGAAGTAAGGGCGGCAAAGAGAACCATAATAAAGAAAAGGGCTCCCAAAATATAGCCGAAAATACCAAGAGAGTTGAAAATCTTAGGGAGAGCGACAAAAATCAAACTTGGGCCTGCTGTTTTAAGTCCGTCCATACCTGAGAATACAAATACAGTCGGGATAATCATAAGACCGGCAAGAACAGCAATTCCTGTATCAAAGGCTATAATCTGATTTACTGATTTTTCAAGTTTTACGTCTTTTTTCATGTAGGAACCATAGGCAATCATAATGCCCATTGCAATACTTAAGGAGTAGAAGAGCTGTCCGATTGCATCCAGACAGATTCTCAAAAATCCTCTGACTGTAAGTCCCTTAAAACTCGGAACCAGATAGATTTTTGCACCCTGTAATCCTGTTCTTGTAACTCCGTCAGCATCTGTAAACTTCAAGAAAAGTGCATAAAAAGCAATAAATACAACAATTATTGCAAGAATAGGCATAAGAATCTTTGAATATTTTTCAATCCCTTTTTCAACGCCTCTATAAACAATGTAAAAACATGCACCTGCAAAAATAAGGGTAAATACAATTGGCTGCCAGCTGCCTGTTATAAAAGAACCAAAGAAGCCGTCCTGAACAGCAATTGAACCTTTTCCAATAATGTATGTAATCATGTATTTGATTACCCAACCGCCAATTACACAATAATAAGGATAAATAATAAAGGGTACTACAAAAGAAAAAATACCGAGCCAGCCCCATTTTGGATTAATAAACTTGTAGGCTGTGAGCGGTCCCTGCTGGGTTTTTCTACCAGTTGCAACTTCGGTAATAAGCAGGGCAAATCCAAAAGTTAAAGCAAAAACTAAATAGACAAGCAGAAATAATCCGCCGCCATCTTTTGCAGCACAATAAGGGAATCTCCAGATGTTTCCCAATCCAACGGCACTTCCTGCTGCTGCAAGTACAAATCCAAGAGAGCCGGTAAAGGAATTGCGTTCCTTTTTTTCGTTTTCCATAAATAAACCTCTAACGATAATTTTTTGTTATATTCAATATCTTTTCATTATAACATTTAAAATCATAAAAATCATAAAAATTGAAACTTTATGTAATTTATGATATAATGATAGAACTTATGGAAACAAAATTCAGTATAGACCAGAAGGTCGTTTACCCAAGTCAGGGTGTTGGTAAAGTTATTGATATCTTTGAAAAGAAATTCAAAGATAATATGCTTTTGTATTACAAGATTTATATAGAAGCCTCTGACATGGTTGTTATGATTCCTGTAGAAAAAGCAGATGAGCTTGGTATTCGTCAGATTGTTTCTGCCAAAGAAGCCGAAGAAGCCTTGAATCTTTTATCAGAAGATTTTGAACCTATAACTTCCGACTGGAAACTCAGATATCAGATGAATCTGGATTTGCTTAAAAAAGGAACCGTTAAGGATATTGCAGAAATTGTCCGCTGTCTTTATAACCGCAGCAAGGTAAAGGAACTTCCAATTCTGGAACGCAAGCTTTATGATTCTGCAAAAAGACTTTTGGAAGACGAGATTTCTTTTGCACTTGGAAAATCTCAAAAGGAAATTGAACAGACAATTCATACAAAACTTGAGCCACCTGGATCTGTAGCAAAGGTTAAGCATGTTATTCCACTCGATGATGATGAAGATGATGATTTGATGGATGATGTTAACGAAAAATCCCGTGATTCAGATGATGATGATTTAGACGATGCTGATTCAGCAGATGCCGATATGGATGCTGATGAAGAAGATTTTGACGACGATGAATCCTTCTAAAAAAAAAGTTGCAGTTATAATAACAGCCGCCGGTAATTCAACACGAATGGGCGGCGATGTAAAAAAAGAATACATGTCACTTGGGAACGGCACAGTTCTTTCCTCTTGTGTTAAGGCTTTTGTTGATGCAGCAAAAAGTCCACTTTCTACGTTTGTAATTTCCCATTTAATCATCACAGTTCCAGAAGATGGTTCAATGGGAGCCGTAGAAGCCGTTTCTGCTTTCTTTAATTTTGATGATACAATGCAGGAAAAGGTCCAGTATATTCAGGGAGGAAAAACAAGACAACTTTCTGTTTATAATGCGATGGACCACTTAAAGCAGTCAAATGATAAACCAGATATAGTTCTTGTTCATGATGGGGCTCGTCCTTTTGTAACCGAACGTCTTATCAACGAAATTGTCATGGCTACTATTCAGGTTGGTGCTGCTGTTCCTGCAATTCCGGTAACAGATACAATAAAAGAAGTAGGGGCAAACGGCCTTATTTCAAAACATCTTCCTCGAAAATCATTAGTTGCCGTTCAGACACCTCAGGGCTTTACCTTTGTAAATCTTCTTTATGCTCATATTCAGGCAATTACCGACAATTATGAATATACAGATGATTCTGAGATTTACGGACGCTACTGTGGAAAAGTACAGGTTGTTCCTGGTGATATCAAAAATATCAAAATTACTTATCCTGGTGATTTGGAAAGGGCAAGAAGCCTATGATTCGAGTTGGTATCGGTTATGATTTACACCGTCTGGTTCCTAATCGCAGACTTCTTTTAGGTGGCATTGAGCTTCCCTTCGAAAAAGGGGAGAACGGACATTCTGATGGTGATGTTTTATTTCATGCTATAACCGATGCAATTCTTGGTGCTTCTGGTCTTGGTGATATCGGCTCTTTTTTTCCTCCAGAAGACCCAAAATGGAAAGACGCTGATTCTGCTCAACTTCTTAAATCAGTCTGCCAGTCTGTTTATGCAAAAGGTTGGAAAATCGAAAATCTTGACTGTGTAATCAAACTTGAAAAACCAAAGTTTATTCCTTATCGCCAGAAGGTTATTGCTTCAATTGCGGATGTCCTGCAAATCTCTCCAGATCAGGTCTTTGTTAAAGCAAAAACCGGTGAAAAACTTCCACCGGTTGGTACTTCCGAGGCTGTCGAAGCCTACGTTGTATGCCTTTTATCTAAAGATTAATCATCTTCAAAGATTAATCATCAGGTAATTCAAGCAAAAGGTCAATCTCTGTAGGCGTTCTGTTAAAGCTGGAAGCAATTTCCTGAATTGTCCATCCTTCGCGTTTAAGTCTCTTTATCGTTTCCCTGACATTAGGACTTATGCCGTTATCTTGAGCAGGTTTATTCTTAGAAACTTCATTCTTGGCTATACTATGAAGGGCTTCAAACTTGCTGTTTATTTCGCGACTTAACTGCTGCTGTTCAAGCTGGACCTTTTTCATGCCCGCATTTGCAGATTGCAGCTGGTCAATTCTTTTTTCTGTTTCTGTAAGAACTGTATCAAGATCTGTAAGTTTTGCTGCTGCTTCGTTAATCTTAGGTGAGTTCTGCAAAAGTCTGTCGACATTGTTTTGAACATCCTTGATTTCCTGAGGAAGAGAAGTAACCTGTCTGTTGCAGTCGGCAATTCTCTGTTCAAGAGTCTGAAGGTTTTTCCAGGAATTATCAACATCAGTCATTACGCGGCTAACCAGTTCATCCTTCTTGGACAGGCGTTCATATTGCTGTGAGACTTCGTCGAGTTTGTCGCGGTAATTTCTAACAGCAACTTCCATGCTGCTAATATCATCAGAAGTTGTGTTGAGTGATTTAATTCTTTCGTCAATTGTATTTGAGAAGGCAATAAGCTGTCCGAACTTCTGTTCAATATTTGTGACGCGCTGTTTTTGCTGTTCAATAGAAGAAAGCTGGCGGGTCATATCTTCGTTCATCTTTACCATGTTGTTGTAATAAACACTGTACTGGTCCGCAATTTCAGTGTAATTTTCTACTCGTTCAAATGAATCATGCAGAGCCTGTAATTTTTCTTCAAGCTGTTTTTTCATCTGATCTGCTTTTTCGTAGAGCTGGATGTTTGAACGGATTGTCTGGAGTTCCTTAGAAAGCTCACCCATTCTTACCTGCATGTCGTTTGTATCATTCTGCATTTTGAGTACAAACTGAGCCTGATTTGCACGGTTTTGTTCTGAGGCAGTCTGAATGTCTTTTTTGAGCTGGGCAAGGTTTCTTGAAGAATCTTCATTCTGTTCTTTAACACGCTGCTCGGTATCGGCAAGCATTTGTGTATAAGTTGTTTTAAGCTGATTGATAATCTGTTCAGAACGACTTTCGTATTCCTGCAGGGCTTCGTCAGTTTTATTCTGAAGCTGCTGTATTTCGGCGTTGAGCTTGTTCTGTTCACTCTGAATTGTTTTTGCATATTCCTGCATGTTCTGAGTGATTTTTTCTTCTGTTTCGCTAATGTTATCATGTGATGCAGTTTTAAAAGAGTCCAAATCCTGCTGGAATAAAGAACTTGATTCTTCCATCTGATTTCGCAGCTGAACTTTCCAGGTATTGAACTCACCAATGGCTGTGTCAATCTGCATGTTTGCGCTTTCCTGGCGATCCTGAACTGACTGTTCAAAGGTTTTGAGGTTAGCAAGCAGTTCTTCCTGAACCTTAGAGAGATTATTCTGAACAAGACTTACATTGTGCTCAACTTCGGACTTAAGTTCTTTTTCGGTATTGTTTGCAATCTGGTTGATTTTGTTTCTGGTAGCATCTTCAAACTCATTAAGTTTTGTCTGGAGCTGATTAAGAGATTCTTCCATGCCGGACTTTGACTGGTCAATTGACTGAGAAAGCTTTGAATACTGCTCAGAAGATTTTGTCTGCAGGCCGGTAAGATTATTCTTTAATTCTTCGAGATATTTACTTTCAAAAGATTTGCGTGAGTTTTCGTAATTTGATGAAATCACGTTAAGCTTTGAATCCAAATCTTCTTTCCAGTCGGTGAGTTTTGTTTCAATTTCATTGTTGTTTTTATTTAAACTGCTGTCAAAAGCAACCTGGAAATCATGAAGTTTAGCGCTCATACTGCCGGTAGCAGTAACCTTCAAATCATCAAGAGATTTGTCAATTTCGTGGAGTCGGACTTCAATAATGTCAGAATCTTCTTTTATATTTTTAGAAAACTCTTCATGGCGGCGCTGCTGCTCTTCGGTAAAGAGGTCAAAATCACCAAGAACTCTGTTCTGAACCTCCTGCATGGCAGCTCTGAGACTCTTTTCGAGAGTATCAATGTCGCTTCCTGAGTTCTGAACCTGAGAAAGCTTGTACTCAATGTCCTTTTTGTAGTTATCAAGATTCTGCTCAATTTCTTCAAGCATATTCAGATGTTTAGCTTCGCTGTCTGCAACTGAACGCTTTAAGGAATCAGAAATAAGCTTGTTGAGATTTCCAAGCTTTGCTTCTGTTTCCTGCTGGAATGAATCAATTTTTATAGAAACAGAAGTGATTTTTTCTGCGATTTGAGGTTCAATTGCAGAGGCTTTTTGTGTTGCTGATTCACATTCATTCTGTAAAGAAAGAACTGCATTCTGAGCATTTTTAACAGAATTATCTGCGTCAGAAATAAGCTGTTGCAAGGTTTGTGTAAGATTTGTCTGCAAATCAGATATTTTCTGCTGGATGATTGTGCTGTATTTTTCGATATTTTGATTTGATTTATCGGTAAAAGACTGCAAGGCTTCTGCTTCTTTCTGGTCGGCAGTGGTAAGTGCATCGCGGTAAAGACTAGCATATCGGTTCTGGATTTCCTGAATCTGAGAAGCAAGCTCTGACTGAATTGTTTCCAGGCTCTTTGAGTTTCCGTCAACATCTTTTTTAAGGAACTCACTTGTTTCATTGCACTGTTTAAGACTGTTTTGGAGTTCAAGACGTAATTCAGCAAGCTTCTGTTTGTATTCTTCGCTTGCAGAAGTCAAAAGTTTTTCGCGCTCATCATTTGCTTCATGCACTTCCTTGAGCTGATTATCACATTCTTCTTTGAGCTGGGTGATTTTATTTGTGTAATCATTTTTAATTTGCTCAAAAATACTCATATAGCCGGTTCTGAACTGAGTAAAATGACTTGCGTAATCCTTTTTTGTTTCTGCCATTCTGCTTGAATAATCATTTTTGATTTGTGAGAGCTGGCTTTCGTAATCATTTTTGAGTTGTGATGTCTGATTTGTGCAGTCGTCTTTAATCTGAGCGGTCTGGCTGGTGTAATCATTTTTAATTTGAGCAAATTGTGTTGAATAATCGTTTTTAATCTGGTTAAAGTCTGTTGAATAAACATCTTTAAGCTGATTAATCTGAGTCTGATAGTCGCTCTTAATTGTTTCAAGCTGTTTTGTATAATCGTTTTGAATCTGGGTGAACTGACTGTCGTAACCGCCCTTAAACTTTTCAAAACTATCTGCGTAATTACCTTCAAACTGAGCAAACTGTTCTGAATAATCGCCCTTCAAATCTGCTACCTGATGTTCGTAATCAGAGCGTATCTGGGCAATACCGCTGTTACATTCATTTTTAAGTTGAGCAAAGCGTTCTGTATAAACATTTTTGATTTCTTCAATTTGAGTATTGCAGGTGTTCTGGATTTTATTCAGCTGATTTGTATAGTCGCTTTCGAGTCCGTCCATCTGCTGGTTGTAATCATTCTGGAGTCCGCTGATTTTTCCATCGCAGTCATTTTTGATTTCTTCAATTACTGAATCGTATTTTGCCTGAATCTGGCTCAACTGAGAATCATAATCAGACTGGAGCTGGTCAAATTGATTTGTATAATTTACATTCAAAGAATTAATTTTTTCCTGAGACTGATTTTCAAAAGAAGCAATTTCTTCATTTATGCGGTTTTCAACTTCTGAAACCTTACCTGTACTTGCGGCAGAAAGCTCAGAAACTGCATTTTCGTAATCCTGTTGTAATTTCTGGTGCTGGGCAATAAAGTTTTCGTTGAATTCATTGATTTTTTTATTGTTGATTGCGGTTGCCTTGTCAAAAGCTTCTGTGTATTTCTGAGCGAAATTCTGATAATCAGAATTGAACTTTTCTTCAAGGGCACTGTAATCCTTATCATTTTTTGTAGAGATTGCTTCAATTTGTGTGTCGTATTTCTGACTGATTTTTGTAAAATCTTCGTTGAATCTGGCCTCGAACTTGGCAATAATGCCGTCGTTTTTACCGCCCACACTTTCGAGCTGCTGGCTGTATTTATCGTGCAGGGCCTGAACCTTTGATGTGTAAGTTGCAGAAAGATTATCAATGCTCTTGTTGAATTTTTCATTCATTGAAGTAAGGTTTGATTTTACATCAGCAAGCATTTTTGATTCAGATTCCTTGTATTTTGCAACTGTATCTGCGGTTTTTCCGTCAAAATACTTCTGAAGCTCGCTGTTTTTGTTTTCTAGATAAGTATTTAAATCAGCATAATTTTGTTCGATTTTTTGATTTGCTTCGGAAACACGTGAATCAAGCATTGCAGAAAGCTGAACTGCCTTGTTTTCAAGCTCCTTGATATAATTTTCTGAACGTTCTGTTGCTTTTTCGCTAAGGTGCTCAAATGCAGTGTTTTCAAGTTTTTCTGCATTTTCAGCTGCATGATTGTAAGTTTCCTGAATTTCGCGGCGGATATCAGCAAGAGCCATCTGGGCATTATTTTTTGCTTCTTCAATTTCTGCTGAAATTTTGTCGGCATAATTTTTATATTCTGTTAAAAGTGTGTTTCCTACAGCCTTCAGTTGTTCTGCGTTGTAATCAGAAAATTCCTGTGAAAGCTTTGGAATGCGTTTTTCCAGAGAATCTACAGTCTGCTGTTGCTTGCTGAGTCTTGTGTTCAAATTGTCTACAATTCCGCTTTCCTTTTGTACCCGCTGAAGATTTTCTTCAACCTGATCAGTCATTTCATTCAAATCGTTGAGAATGCGGGAATAATTGTTAATCTGATTGCCAATATTCTGAATACTCTGAACATACTGATCGAGATTTTTAATTTTTTCGTTGAAATCTTCCTGCTGTTTTGTGAGCAATTTTACGGCTGCATTTGCCTGTCCCTGTCTGGAATCAAATTCAGCGATGAGGATATTGAAATCCTTTTTTATATCCTTATATTTTTTGTCAAAATCTTCCTCACGCTTATCTGCATAACGCCTGACTTTCTCAATTGCGTTTTTTTTCTTGTCCATCTCGTGAAAGTAAATTGAAATACCTAATGAAATTACAATAGCGATAAGAATTGAAATTACGATTTCCACTTTTTATTTCCCCACCCAATTTATAAGTTTTTTTATTCCCCAAAAATAAAATGTTCAAGCTGCGAATACTTGTAGAAAGTAAAATCAGCAACTTTTGACTTTTTTCCTAACTTTCCTTTTAATGGTGAAACAATCCAGCCTGCCTTGAGACCTGCTTTTTTAGGCCCGACGACATCATATTTATGATTGTTTCCTATGTAAAAAATTTCTTCTGCCGGAACTCCGAGCCGCTCTGCTAAGGCGAGAAAGGCTTTTGGCGATGGCTTTAAGGCACCGACTTCTTCTGTTCCCAGCAGCAAATCACAGTAAGGCTTTAATCCCCAGAGTTCGCCTTTCTGCTCCGGCGGAAAATCCGAAAGCAATGCAACTTTTAGTCCTGCTTCCTTCAAACGCTTAATCAACTCGCGTGAACCTTTCATGCAGTCAAACTTAGTAAAATATTTACGTAAGCCGTAATACACGATGTCATCAAGTTTTTTCTGAGCTTTTTGAGGAGTGCAGTGCAGTTTTTTTGCCATAAGTTCTGCCTGTGCTGTTTTAAAATCAGCATAATAATCAGATTTTCTAAGTTCCACACGGGCAAGCCCATAAAGTGAAAAAAATCTTAAATGCTTCAAAAAATGAAAAAATATGCGTCTATTCAATTTGCGTTCTTCGTAGAGAGTTCCGTCAATATCGAATGCGACAACCTTTATTTCGCCTAAATTAGAAATTTTCACCTCACAATTATACACTATTATTGTAAAATATGCTAATATAAAGCAATATTTTTTGGAGTTAATATGAAACTGACTGGAGCACAAATTATTGTAAAATTATTGGAAATGTATGGAATTGATACTGTAGCCGGTATGCCGGGCGGTATGATTCTTCCTCTTTATGATGAATTAAATCGTTCTTCAATCCGACATGTGCTAATCCGTCATGAACAGGCTGCTGGTTTTATTGCTCAGGGAATTGCCCGAACTACAGGAAAACCTGCTGTCTGTATGGTAACTAGTGGTCCTGGTGCCATGAATCTTTTAACTTCAATTGCAGATGCCCGTGCAGATTCTGTACCTATTATTGCAATCACTGGACAGGTAAATACAACTCAGATTGGAACCGATGCTTTTCAGGAAGCAGATACCTTTGGACTTTCTTTTCCAATTACAAAACATTCAATTCTTGTAAAATCACCGGAAGAACTTCTTACTGCTATTCCGACTGCTTTTGCTGTTGCTGTAAACGGTCGTCCAGGTCCGGTTTTAATTGATATTCCTCGTGATGTTCAGTTAAAGGAAATTGAAATTGACAAGCTTCCGGATGTTATAGATGCAAAATCTCAGAATGTCCGCTTCCATACTCCGATTGATGAATATTCTTCCAGAATAGAAAAAATTGCTTCTCTGCTTGCAAAATCTAAACGTCCTGTTTTATTCTGTGGTGGCGGTTGTAACACAAAAGCTGCCGCTGACGGTATAAAAAAACTTACCGATAACTATAAAATGCCTGTAGTTACAAGTCTTATGGGCTTGGGCTGTATTCCAAAATCATCAGCTCTTTTTATTGGCATGATTGGAATGCACGGAAGTTATGCAGCTAATGTTGCAATGCACGACAGCGATTTAGTTATTGCTGCCGGAGTTCGCTTTGATGACAGGGCGACAGGTCTTGTTTCAAAGTTCTGTCCTAATGCCAAAATAGTTCATATTGATATAGATGCCGCAGAGGTTGATAAAATCCTTACATCCACAGTTTCAATCATTGCAGATGTAGAATCAATCCTCCCTGTGATTGCTCAAGTCCTTTTAGAAAAAGGCATTACTTCTGATGAAGCCTGGCTCAAAAAAATCCAGGAATTAAAAACTCATAGTGAATCAGATACTGCAGGTCGTCCTGATGGCGAAAGTCTTACAAATCCTAGATCTTTTATAGCTTCTGTTCCAGAATTATCTGCTGCAGCCGGTATTCCAGCAGAGGATTTAATTGTTACAACCGACGTTGGACAGCATCAGATGTGGGCAGCCCAGTATTATCCTATTGAAAGACCAAGAAGCTTTCTTACTTCTGGCAGCCTTGGAACAATGGGCTTTGGACTTCCTGTTGCAATTGGTGCGGCTCTTGCAAATCCTAAAAAACGAATTGTATGCTTTAGTGGGGATGGTTCAATTATGATGAACTTACAGGAACTTGCTACCCTTGCAGAGCAGAATCTTCCTGTAACCCTTATTATTTTTGAAAACAGAACGCTTGGAATGGTTTATCAGCAGCAGAAATATCTCTTTGATAAAAATTACAGTGCTTCTGTTTTTGATTACGTGCCAGATTTTATTCAGCTTGCAAAGGGCTTTGGAATAAGAGCGGTTGACGCAAGTGAAAATCCTGACTGGTACAAAACAGCCTTTGACTCTAATGCTAAAAACAAACCTTGCCTTGTAAGGGTTAGAATCAATCCAGAAGAACTTGTTTTGCCATTTGTTCCGGGTGGAAAAGCAAATATTGATTCAATCCGATAGCGCAGGCTTCTGTGTATTTTGTGATGTTTACTTAAACTGCAGTGCGGTGATTTCCAGGAAGGCGATTTCTATATTCCAGTTGAAAATTGTCTTCTCGCATGCGGCAATCAAAAGATTTATGATTTTCTGTAAATCTACCGTGCCAACTTTTTCCTGCATTTTTGCACCGTAAGCCGAGTTTTCCGCAGAAAACCATTTTTCAATTTCCAGTGGAGTTATACGTCTCTTTTCCTGAATCTGCTGGCAGGCAAACTTTACGTCAAAACCTCTTTGCCTAAAGGTATTTGCAATAAAAACGCCATCCCAAGAGAATAAAGTATTTTCTCTGTCTCCAAAAAACTCCTGTTCTGCGGCTTCCATTTTTGAAAGAATTGGAGCAAAAACTTCAGAGGCATCGGTTGTCAGAATCTGCTTTCGTATGAGCTCTGAAATCTTCTGGCCGTTACAAGGAATACGCTGAGAGATTATTACCTTAAAGCCGTCAGCAAGCGGACATTCATACTTAAAGTTTTCATCAGTATCATCCTCATCATCGTCCTTGTATGGTTTTCCGCCCGCACTTTCTTCTTTGGTGCTTTTCTGTGGAGTAAAAAGTGATTTAATTGAATCCGAAAGTGCAATAATTGATGCTTCCGAAACAAAAGGATCTGTAAAATACAGACGGTCGAAAATTGTACCCTTATACTGAAACTTTAGAATTAAATCGTAAAAATCACGTTCTGTTAAAAAGTCAGAAGAAATTGATTGTCCACGAACCTGCAGAATAGGGCGGTCCAGTTCGCCCAGTGTTCTTCCGTATTGTTCAAGAATCTGCATTCCTTTTTCTGTACGGCAGACACCACAGGTAACTCCTTCCGGGGTTTTTCTTGCAATTTCCCACAAGAGCAGGCCCGAATCAGCATTCCAGACAAGATTTCTGTCGTGTCTGGACAGGGCTGCCATTTCAATCATTGTGTCACGGATTTGCAAAAGTATTTCTGATTTGTTTGAATCCAGTCTCTGCTGCCAGTGTCTGTCGGCTCTGTTTAAGGCAATTTCTTTTGCTGCATCTTTAGGACTAAAGGTAAGGTTTTCAGCTTTTTTTACAGAACCGCTCTTAAAATGTTCGTTTACCCACCATTGCGAAATTGGATTTGCTCCAAACTCGCTTTCTGCATAGGATTTTGCAGTTGGAGAGCGCAAGCCCTGAATTGGAATTATATTCATTGAGCCGGTTTCTTCAGGCTTTGATGCCAGAATATCAGCCGAGATTTCTTTTTCGGTTTCCTTTTCAAGAATTGAGGCAATCTGTATTTCTCGTCGCGACAAAACATCGCTTCTGATTTTTCCTTCATAGCCCTGGGTACTTGGAGTATAAAAAACGCGTCCCATTAAAACATCCGGCAGATACTGCTGGGCAACCCAATGGTCTCTGTAGGCATGTGGATAGAGATAACCGCTTCCGTGACCAAAACCTTCTGCATCGCGGGAAGAATCTCTAAGGTGGTTTGGAACCTCGGTATCTTCTTTTTCAACAGAAGCAAGTGCATCAAAAAAGGCCATAGAACTGTTTGATTTTGGTGCAGTCGAAAGATAAAGAGCTGCATGGGCTAGAAAATAACGACCTTCCGGCATTCCGACACGGTCAAAAGCTTCTGCACAGGAATTAACCACACTGATTGCATTTGGATCTGCAAGCCCTGTATCCTCGCAGGCAGAAATAAGCATGCGTCGGAAAATAAAATGCGGATCTTCTCCAGCAGCAACCATACGCGCAAGCCAGTAGCAGGCTGCATCCGGGTCTCGCCCACGCAGAGATTTTATAAAAGCAGAAATTATATCGTAATGATAATCGCCGTCCCTGTCGTAAAGTACAACCTTTTTCTGAATGGATTCTTCGGCGGTTTCTTTTGATATATAGATTTTTGTTCCGTATTCAGGGATTGGAGGCTGCATAAAAGGGGCCCATTTTTCGGGAGTAGTTTCTACAGCCAGTTCCAGGGCATTCAAAAGGGAACGGGCGTCTCCATTTGCTGTTTCAATAAGATGTTCCAGTGCTCCTTCTTCAAACTCAATTTTCCAGTGTCCGTAACCGCGTTCTTCATCATGAATCGCCTGCTGGGCTGCCTTCATCAAATCATCATTTGTAAGTGGCTTGAGTTGAAAAACTCTTGAACGGGAAACGAGAGCCTTGTTGACTTCAAAAAAAGGATTTTCGGTAGTTGCACCTATAAGGATGATTGTACCATTTTCTACCCAGGGGAGAAGGGCGTCCTGCTGTGATTTATTCCAGCGATGAACTTCGTCTACAAAAAGGATTGTGCGGCGGGTGTAGAGATTGTAATAATCATTTGCTTGCTTTATTGCATTACGAATATCCTGAACACCGGTAAGAACGGCATTCAGGGTAAGAAAGTTTGATTTTGTATGATTAGCAATAACCCTTGCTAATGTTGTTTTTCCAGTGCCGGGTGGACCGTAAAAAATGATGGAAGTAATCTGGTCAGCTGCAATTGCACGCCTTAATAAACGTCCCTTGCCAACAATATGGTCCTGTCCTATGTATTCATCCAGACAGCGGGGACGCATACGAGCGGCAAGAGGTTCCTGTAGTCTTTTTGCCTGTTCAAAAAGAGTGTCGTCCATTATCTCCTCAATATTTCTTTATTCTCTGTTCCAGTTTCCTCGTGACGGATAATAAGCCCAAAGACCAACGTTTTTATAATTTACAGCGGTAGAAGTTCCTGAAGATTTAAATCCAATGGAACTGTAAATAATGCTGTCCAGTTCATCTTTTGACGGATCTGCAACCAGAAGAGTGAAAATCTGATATGCAGAAGAAAGCTGAATTGCAGCATTTGTTGTAAATGAAGCTAAGTAAGCGGAATTATTGCTGTTCAAAAGAGGAGTTCCATCAGCATTTACATTCATTTTTACAACTCCACCAGCATATGTTGAAGAAAGTGTATAATCAGCTCTTCCAATAAAAAGTGAATCTTTTGTCATTGCAAGGCAGGAAATATCTTCACCTGCATCAAGAACAGTAGTTTTTGTTGAAGTAATTGAAGAACCAGCACTTTCGCAGGTAAGACTCAATAAATTGCTGCTGGAAATATGTGAATGATCCTGAGTAGAACGGTTGGAAGTTCTTGTTGAACCATAATAAATTATTGTAGCATCTGTATCCTTTGTTTCGTTTGTAGTTACTGCGATTGAATCAAAGAAATAATAATTTCCATTAAGATAGGCAACTGAGTCTATATCAAGTCCTGTGCTGTTGTCTGCAATAATCATTGCTGGAGAATCAGAAATATCTGTTGAGCCACTGAGAAAAGCCATTTTGGTAGAAACATATTTATCTCCATCCCAAACAGTTTTTGCGACTTCGCTTCCGGCTATTAAAGGCGTTGTTCCATTCAATTTATAGTAAATTGCACGTTCTTCATCTTTTTCTACATAGCCATTTCTTAAATAAGCAACTCTGTGCTCTTTCTGAGGTGTATTTGAACAGAAAACATTAAAGTCGCTATACCAGTAGCTGTAGCGTGATTCATTTATGAGGGTGAAAAAGTTATATTCTTTTTTAGAAGAGTCATAGGATTCGGAAGCAATTTCTACCCAGTCTGAAGTTGAAGTTAAGCTTCCGTTTTCTGAAAGAGAGAAACTTGAGTTTGCCCATATTCTGACTGTCTGTGGAACGGTTTTTCCTTCAGCTTCGTCTTTTGTGTATTCAATTGTTACAAGATAAAGTGTGTCAGCATCTGCAGCAACCTTTATGATTGTCTGTCCCTCGTGATTATAAGCTCCACCTGTACCATAATATTCAAAGTGATGCAATTCAAAAGGAAGAAGACTTTTGTTATAAGTTTTCCAGGAAGAATTATTACTTCCGGAACGTACATTTTGAGTTTCTGCATTCTTGTATCTTAATCCGCCGTCAGCAGCAAGAACTAATATTTCCTTGTCTCCGACTGTGTAGCGGATTATAGAATTAATTGAACCTGAAACTGTTTCGTCTTCCGGGGCTACATCCTGAGTAATATTATAGAATACCGGATCAAAACAAGAAGAAAGACCAACTGCCAGAAGAATAGTAAAAATTGTATTAAAAAATCGTTTTTTCATAAAAGCTTTCATAAAAAATCCTGAAATTAAAAGTATTAAAAAATATTATAAGTGGTAGCGGACTGTAAGATTTATATCAGCAAATAGTCCGTTCCAGTTTTTTGAACTGTCTTTGAACCACTGTGGAATCCAGAAACCTGTGCTTGAAATTCCTAAAGAAAAAGATTCGTTTATTCGGTAAAAAGCACCGGCAGATACTTTAGCAGTAAAAGAAGGGAAGTAATTCATATTCTGCCAGGTTTCATAAGCGATACCTAAGTTAAAATAACATGGAAATTCAAATTTTCCTATACTTGGCTGTAAGAGAACGCCTCCTGTAATCGGAAGCATAACAAGAATTTTATTTCCTATAGAAAGATTGTAAGACAGGGAAATTTCTCCACCTACACCAAACCAACTATTAAGAAATCTGTAATAACCTAATTCAATATCGCCGCCCCAGTAAAGAGAACCGTTTCCATTTCTAACTGCGCCACCAAAACTTAAAGGTGCCTGGCCGCCTAAGCCAAATTTAAGGAACTGGTCTCCGGCTCCGTTTGTTTCATAAACATAGCCATCATCATATTCATCACCGTTATCTTCTTGTGCAAAAGCAAATCCGGAAATCAATAAAGTCGTAAAAAGAATAATAAAAAAACGTTTCATATTGCTCCATTTTCTAATTTATAATATCTTTAAAATATACAGTTTTTGCTGTCATATTTCAATAAATATGCAAAAATGGAAACGTTACAGCATGCAAAAGGTTACAATATAAGTTTATATATTTTTGGAGGATAAAATGAGCGCAGTTATTATTGACGGTAAGCAGATTGCCGCAGATGTTCGGGCAGAGGTTGCAGAAAAAGTAAAGGAATTGAATAAGAAAGGCATTGAACCTTGTCTGGCCGTTATTCTTGTTGGTGAAAATCCAGCAAGCGTTTCTTATGTTACAGGAAAACAGAAGGCCCTTGCAGAAGTTGGCATGAAAGACCGTTCCATCAAATTACCGGAAAGTACATCCGAAGAAGAACTTCTTAAACTGATTGAGCAATTAAATAATGACAGCACCGTTCACGGAATCCTTGTTCAACTTCCGCTTCCACGTCAGATAAATGAAGAAAAGGTTATTATGGCAATTGACCCGCGCAAAGATGTAGATGGCTTTCATCCTGTTAATGTGGGAAATCTGGTTATTGGTAAAAAAGCTTTTCTGCCTTGTACACCTCACGGAATTATTGTTCTGCTTAAAAAAATGGGCATAAAAACTGATGGTGCAAATGTTGTTGTAATTGGCCGCTCTAATATAGTTGGAAAGCCGGTTTCTCTCTTGCTGAGCCGTAAAGATACAAACTCTACTGTAACAATGTGTCACACTGGAACTAAAAATATTGCAGATTATACCCGCAAGGCTGATATAATCGTTGTTGCTGCTGGTCGTCCTCATACTCTGTCAGCTGATATGGTTAAAGAAGGCGTTGTAGTTATTGATGTCGGCGTAAACCGCATTCCAGATGCAAGCAAAAAATCAGGCTTCCATCTTGAAGGAGACTGTGATTTTGCAGATTTGAAGGAAAAGGCAAGCTATATCACTCCTGTTCCAGGTGGTGTTGGTCCAATGACCATTGCCATGCTTATGCAGAATACTTTGGAAGCAGCTATTAAAGAGGAAGAATAGTAATGCGTGACATTCAGAATGAAGAGGATACCCGTGAGATTCCCCTGCAGAAAGTAGGGGTAAGAAACGTAAAATACCCGGTTATTGTTTTGGACAAAAATAATAAAACTCAAAATACTACGGCTACTGTAGATTTGTTTGTGAATCTTCCCCACAATTTTAAGGGAACACACATGTCACGTTTTATTCAGGTTTTTCATAAATATCACAAGGATATTTCCATGCAGCACTTTTGGGAAATGCTTGAAGAAATCCGTACAAAACTGGATGCCCAGCGTGCCTTTGGAAAAATTATGTTCCCATATTATATTGAAAAACTTGCTCCAGTTACAAAATCTCCAGGAATTATGGAATACAATTGCGGTTATGAAGCAACCGTTTCTGAAGACGGCAGTCGTGATTTTTATGTAAATGTGGAAGTTAGAATTGCAACTCTTTGTCCCTGTTCCAAAGCAATTTCAGAGTACGGGGCACATAATCAGCGCGGGCTGGTAAAAGTTAAGCTTTTATATACCGATTTTTTCTGGATTGAAGATGTAATTGAAGCAATCGAAAGTGCCGCTTCTTCTCCATTATATTCCGTTCTCAAACGCCAGGACGAAAAATACGTCACCGAACACGCCTATGAAAATCCTCGTTTTGTAGAAGATGTAGTCCGCGATGTCTACCTCGCCCTAAAAAAAATGAACTTCAAATGGTTCAGCGTTGAATGCACCAATGACGAAAGTATTCATAATCATGATGCTTATGCTTATACAGAATTTAATGCTGAAGGGGAAAAATTATGACATATTTTTTTGAAACCTACGGTTGCCAGATGAATATTGCGGAGTCGGCAGCTATTGAACAGCTTTTGATTTCTCGGGGATGGGAAAAATCGCCTGAGGCTGAAACAGCTGATTTAGTAATTATCAATACTTGTGCGGTTCGCGCTACTGCCGAAAACAGAATTTTTGGACGTTTGGGCTGGTATGCCGGCTTAAAGGCAGTTCGTGCCTGTGTGAATGGAGCCAAGGCAAAATCTCTTGAAAAAGCTGTGGACTTTGTAAAGGATGGGGCAAAACCGCTTACTCTTGTTGTAACTGGCTGTATGGCAGAGCGTCTCTTAAAAACCTTCAAAACAGAATATCCATTTATAGATTATGTAGTCGGCACTTATGCCAAGCAGCATTTTGTAGAAATTGCAGAAGCAATGGAAAATCACACTGTTACTCCTCAGCTTAGGGATGATGAATTATATCGTTTTGCTCCTCTTTCCTATGAGCCGGGATCATTTTCAGCCTTTGTTCCAATCATGCACGGTTGCAATAAGTTCTGTACCTTCTGCATTGTTCCTTATGTGCGCGGAAGGGAATTGAGTCGACCGGTAGAAGAAATTATTCACGAAATTGATGTTCTTTCTTCTTATCGGGTTCGTGAAATTACTCTGCTTGGACAGACTGTTGATGCCTACAAAATGACAGACAAAGACGGAAAGGAAGTTGATTTTGCTGATTTACTGGAACGCATTGCAATCCATCTTAAAGAAATTAATTCCAGCATTGAATGGGTTCGCTTTATGTCCAGTCACCCTAACGATATGACAGAAAAAGCAATCAAAGTGATAGCAAAATATCCTGTTTTGTGCCATCACATCCATCTCGCAGTGCAGCACGGTTCAACGCCCCTCCTTAAAAAAATGAACCGTCGTTACACAATAGAATATTACGAAGAGCTGGTTTCAAAAATCCGCCATCATATTCCAGATGTTTCTTTAACAACCGACCTTATGATGGGCTTCCCAGGCGAAACAGAAGAAGATGTAGAAGCAACTCTGGGGCTGATGAATCGGGTACGTTACGAAAATGCCTTTATGTATTATTACAATCCTCGCGAAGGAACTCCTGCTGCAAAATATCCTAACCAGATTCCGCTTAAAGTAAAAAAAGAGCGATTACAGCGGGTTATAGATTTACAGCTAAAAATCACAAGTGAAGAAATGGAAAAACGGGTTGGCGGCACAGTAAAAGTTCTCGTAGAAGCCATAAGCCGTGATGATAAATCTGAACTTCTTGGAAAAACAGAACAGGATGAAAGGGTAGCATTTAAGGCTGATGAATCATTGATTGGTGGCTTCTGTTATGTTAAAATAATTTCGCTTAATGGAAATACTTTTAAGGGCCAGCTTATTGAAGATTCCGTAAAGCATCTTGAAGAAAAAGATTTGTAGAAAAGATTTGTAGAGATAGAGAAGGACTGTAAAATGATTTTTGGATTGATTTTTATTCTTGCCATAGTTGTAATTCTTGCCTTTTTTGTAGGAAAAAATCTTGATAACACAACTGCAATCTGGTTTTTTAAAAGCTTTGAAAATAAAAATGTCGTTGTGATTGTTTTTGTTGCCTTTGCCGCTGGAATTATTTTTTCTCTGATTTGTTATATGATTGGTAAGGTTTTGAAAGAAAATCAAATTGTAGAGCCGCAGAAAAAGACTCGTGCAGAAAAGAAGCTTGAAAAAGAACAGGCAGCAGCAAAGCTCGCAAGTGAAAAAGCCGCTGTAAAAGCAGCAAAAATGGCTGCTAAAACTGAAAAGATGGCTTCTAAGGAATCTGCCAAAACTCCTGCTGAAATAAAAGAAAATAATTCCGATAAAAAATAATAGAATGAAAAAATCAATTTTTTGTGCCTTAGTTTTGTTTATCTCATCTTTTATTTCTGCCAGCCTTTTTGCAGAATCAAAAGCAAAGGATATTGTTAAGGAAGCAAGTCATAAATCCAGCGTAAATGATTCAATTGCTTATATAAAAGCTGAGCTTCCTAAACTTACTGTTCTTTCCGAAAAACGTGCTGTCTATATTTTTTTAGCCGGTATTCAGGAACAGCTTTCACTTTATGAAGAGGCGCAAAAAAATTATGTAGCAGCTGCAGCAATTTCCGCGGGTGACGCCGAAGGAATGCCCAAAAAAACAAATGAGCAGCTGGTTCTGGATGCTGTCCGCTGCGCTCTTTGTACCGGCGATTCTGCAACGGCTGACAGCTATCTTAATTCCGCAGTCCGTAATTCAAAAAATGCTGAAATCCTTTCTTATGTAAAGCTTTATGCTCAGTGGAGTGCCCTTTGTCGTGCTGATTCCGTTCAGGATTTGCAGGAACCGCTGGAGCTTCTTAAAGCTTACTTAAAAATTGATTCAATGAAAAGCGTTCATCCTGTAATTTTGCTAACTTTATGGTATGTGAGCGGTGAAGATTCATATTCTGATAAAATTATAAAAGATTTTCCTTTGTCTACAGAAGCGGCAATTGTAAAAGGTGATGTTCAGCTTCTTCCAACTCCTTTCTGGTTTTTTGTTCCTAAAAGTGGAATTGCGGAGCAGGGAAGTGGAACTCTGTCTTCTACCGAAGAAGCTTCAGCAGTTTCGACTACCCCTGCAAAAGAAAGTCCAGCTGCTGATAGCCAGTCTAAGTTTTCAAAATGGCAGCTTGGACTTTTCAAAACCGAAAGCAATGCAAAGCTTCTTGCTGAGGAATTAAAATCCAAAGGGTTTGCTGCTTACGTTACTTCCGAAAAGCGTGCCAGCGGAACCACCTACTATATTGTTCTTGTTGATGAAGTAAAAAGCGGTAATGTTGCGGATTCTCTAAGAAGTGCCGGTTATGATTGCTATCCTGTTGATTAATTTTTATGGAAAAAATCTCCATAATCCTCTATAATAATAACATCATTTTATTTTGGAGGAAAAATTAAATGAAGAAGCTTATTGCTATTGCTATGATGGCTGCACTTATCTGCACATCAACATTCGCAGCTCCTAAGAAAAAGGCTAAGAAAGCTGCAAAAAAATCATCTGTAAAAATCGCTATGGTAACAGACTCTGGTGATATTACAGACCAGTCTTTCAATCAGACAACTTATCAGGCATGTAAAGATTACGCTGAAGCTAACGGACTTGAGTTCCAGTATTACAAACCT
>JAILQA010000314.1 GCA_024699205.1 Treponema sp.
ATTGACTTCTTCCACTGGCCACGTCAGGGTGACTGGTGCTTTGATAAGGAATACTGGCCAGATCCTAAAGCCATGTGTGATGAACTTCATGCAATGGGAACAAAGGTTATGGTTTCTGTATGGCCAAGTGTTGATAAAAAGTCTTCTCATTTTTATGAACTTCAGGATAAGGGCTTCCTTGTTCGTACAGAACGTGGTTCAAATCAGACTTATGATTTTATGGGCGACTGTATCACAATTGATATGACAAATCCTGAAGCCAGCGAATGGCTCTGGCACACTTGTAAAAAGAATTACGGCGACTATGGAATTGATATGTTCTGGCTTGATAATGCAGAACCTGATTTTAATGTTTACGATTACGGAAACTACCGCTACCAGATGGGAAATGCTCTTTGCTGCAGTAATATTTATCCTCAGTTGTACAGCAAGGCCTTCTATGACGGTATGAAAGCTGATGGCCGCAAGGATTTTGTAAATCTTGAACGCTGTGCCTGGGTTGGTTCGCAAAAATACAGTCAGGTTTTGTGGAACGGCGATGTTCAGTCTACTTTTGAATGTTTGCGTGATTCAATTGTTGAAGGCTTGAATATGGGCTTGGCTGGTATTCCATGGTGGACAACCGATATCGGTGGCTTTATGTACGGAAATCCGGAAGACCCTGCTTTTGTTGAATTGCTTGAACGCTGGTTTGAATGGGCTGTATTTACTCCTATTTTACGCCTGCATGGTGACCGCGACCCTCATGATATACCACCTCTGGATAAAGACCCACAGCGTGGATATGGCGGCGGATATCTTTATACAGGTCGTCCTAACGAAATATGGTCTTATGGACCTGAAGCTCAGAAAATTATGGAAAATCAGATTAAACTCCGCGAAAGTCTTATTCCATATATTTCAAAAGTTATGGAAGAAGCCAGCAAAAACGGAAGTCCTGCAATGCGTACAATGTTCTACGAGTTTCCTGAGGATGAAAAATGCTGGGAGCTTAAAGACCAGTATATGTTTGGACCTGATTATCTGGTTGCTCCTGTTTTACAGGCTGGAGCTACTTCGCGCGATGTATATCTTCCAAAAGGAAAATGGGAAAACTTCCACACTAAAGAAATAATTGAAGGTGGAAAAGTCATAACAGCAGCTGCACCAATTGACCAGATTCCTGTTTTTATTTTGAAACAACGTTAATCGGAGTGCCTTTGAGCCAGGCTTTAAGGTTTTCTAATGCAATTCCTTGAAGCCTTGCTCTGGTTTCTAAAGGTGCCCAGGCAATGTGGGGTGTGATTACGCAGTTTTTTGCGCCCAGAAGAGGTGAATCTGCATTCATCGGTTCTTCAACAACAACATCTGCCGCATAGCCTGCAAGCTGGTTATTATTAAGAGCTTCTGCCAAATCTTTTTCAACAACAAAACCGCCGCGTGCTGTATTTATTAAGTATGCCGACGGTTTTATAAATTTTAAACTCTCTTTATTTATAATATTTTGAGTTTTATCAGTTAATGGTGCATGAAGACTTATAAAATCTGATTGTGAAAGCAAATCTTCAAAGCTGACCTGAGGTGGCATATCAGCTTTTGGAGTTCTTGTACAGCAGATAACCTTCATTCCAAAGGCTTTTGCAATCTGTGCAACTTTTTTTCCTATGCTGCCATATCCAAAAATCCCCAGAGTTTTTCCTGTCAATTCTATTAATGAACTGTTCCAATAGCAGAAATCAGGGCATTTTACCCAGTCCCCGTTTTGTACCGACTGATTATGCTCGGCAACACGATTTGTAAAGTGTAATATAAAGGAAAAAACATGTTGTGCAACGGAATCTGTAGAGTAGGAAGGAATATTTGTAACTATTACATTGTGTCTTCTGGCAGCCGCTAAATCTATTACGTTATAGCCGGTTGCCAGAACCCCAATGTATTTTAGATTAGGACACGCAGAAAGAATATCTTCGGTAATTCTTATTTTGTTTAAAAATACAGCATCAGAATCACCAATCCTTTCTGCAACAAGATTTTCTGGTGTTCTTTCGTAAATCGTTACATCAGCATACTTTCTAAACTCATCCCAAGGTAAATCCCCAGGATTAACTGCGTGTCCATCTAAAATTGTAAGTTTCATAAAATCAAAAAAAATTGAATCAGTTGGAATTAGCCTAATACATCAACACCGCAAGAAGAAATTGCAGCATTTATCGCAGCTTCCTGACTTTCATCACCGTAATCAACAAGAACCTGAGATTTGTCACAATTTGCTGTAACGCCTGTTACGCCGGCAACTCCCTTTACGGCAGCTTCAACCTTAGAAGCTGTATCAGTATCGAACATTCCGACTACATATATTTTTTTCTGCATTATAGCACTCCTATAGTAAAACTTTTTTGATAGTATAAATTATAAACTAGAATACTAGTAATTTCAAGTTTGCAGAAAAGATTTATGATTTTGTAATATATTCTTATAGAAATATGCATTTTGATTTACGCAATCTGTTCCATAACTTTCTTTTCATTATAGAACATCATTATAAATCCGCCAATCAAACAACAGATTGATGCAACGAGTGCAACGATTCTGTAGCCAAGAGGACTTCCTCCTGCCTGTTGTTCTACTGTTGAACCAGTTTCTACTGCGGCGGCAACAGCTTTTGAAGCACCAATTGTTGCAAGAGATGTAAACAAAAGCATTGCAAGAGATTGTCCCATCTTCATTGCAAAAGTTCTTGCAGCGTAGAACATTCCGCTTCTTGATTCTCCAGTTGTCTTTTCATCAGAAAGGGCAATGTCTGCAATAATTGTCTGTGGAATAATACCAAAGATTGCCTGTGGGAATGAGCCGAGTATTACAATAATTACAGCCTGAACATAAATAGGGATAAAACTGAGCTTTTCGCCCGAAAGTGCTGTAAATCCAAATGTGATTACAAATCCAATGAATGCGGCGATTAGAAGCTTTTTCTTTCCCCATTTTGCGGCCATTTTTGTTACAAAAGGATAGAAGGCCAGTGAAAGCAGGGTGAGTCCGCCAAACATATAGGTTGTCCAGGATTCTGGCAGCTGAAGAAGACTTGTTACAAAGAAGGGAAGTCCTGTCTGGAACATTGCAAGTCCAAAGAAGTAGATGATGTCTTGTCCTAAGAATACTCTGAAATCTTTATTTTTAAAGGTTTTTCCCAGTGAACTGAACATATTTGAACTTGTCGGCTTTGCTTCATAGTAATCTTTTTCATTTAAGCCAAAAGCTGGAACAAGCATACAGATTGTAGCTATTACAGAAAGTATGGCAAAGGTAATTCTCATCGCAGGAACTCTTGCCATACCGCCATTTATCATTATTCCCCAGATTATTGGTGCAGTGTAGCCTAAACAGGTTCCTACAATAAATGTAAGGGAAATGCACATAGAAAGCTTAAGTTTTTCTTCCTGATTGTGTGGAAGCTCTGCAAGAAGTGATGTATAAGGTGTGCAATAACATGTGATAAGGAAGTAATAAGCTAGAACTGTAACAAAAAGCCAGGCTGTATTTATTGCACTTATACTTTGAACTGGTGCGCAGAAAACAAGTATGAATACAAGTCCAAGCGGGATTGCAGACCATCTCATAAATGGGATTCTTCGTCCCAGCTTATGATTTAAACTGTCCGACCAGTTTCCTACGAGCGGATCTGTAACGGCATCAAAAACTCGACCAATGGCTGTTACAAGACCGATAATTGTCAAAATACCTAAAACAACACGGCCTTGTGGAATTAGAGAAATCATTCCTTCATTAATTGCCTCTTGGCTTGGCTGATAAAAATAAACCAGCCAGGAACCAATCAAACCGCTGATTATTGACCATCCTAATTGGCCGATTGCATAGCACCACATTTTTCCTTTTGTTAAGCTTTTCATATTACGCTCCTAATTTTATTATACCTTGAGTGAATCAAGTAATAATGCACCTAATAATTCCAATTCCTTTTTGCCGTTTACGAGGTTATCCATCATAAGCATGTTTCCGCTCAAGCTTAACTTTTGTGCAGCGGCAAAAAGTGTGTGTGTTAGTGTAAAATATAATACATCTTGAGAATTTTTGTATTTTTGATTTATAGTTTTATCGTCAATTCCCTTTGAAATTGCAGCGGCAATAAGTGTTTTTGTAGATTCAATTGTACGTTCATAATCTTCAAGTCTTTCGCGTCCAATTTTGCTTCTTACTATAAAAGAATCGAAGAAATAAATATACCGCAAAAAATCAGGCTGACTTTCGTACAGGTTTATGAACAAATTGATTATTTTTTGAAGCTGCTCAAGTCCTGTATGATTTTCATAATCATTTTCCATCAAAAGGGGCATAATAAAGTCCTTTTGTTTTTCCCAGGCCCAGATTGAAGTTTGGATTGCAATCTGTTCTTTTGTTTCATAATACCTGTAGAGAGAGGCAACCCCGATTTCTGCTTTTTTTGCAATATCGTTCATCGTGATTGTATCAATGCCTTTTTCAGAAAACAGTTTGAAGGCAGCTTCCATGATACGGTTCATGCGCAAAGCTTTTATTGTGTCACGTTCTTCTGTATATTTTTCTGCTGGAGTCATATTTTTCCGTCCATTCTTATCAATCTGCTGATTCATCTTATTAAGCTTCTTAAACTTATTCAGAGTCTTGAACTGCAAGGTTTACTGCTTCGTAGGCGCCGTTATAAATGCCGTTTTTATTGTTTTTGATTATGTTTTCACACATTCTAAGCTCAATATTTGGATTTTCCATAATCTGATTAATCATAGCGCAGGCATATTCAGGACTTTCACATTCCTGAGAACCGTCTCCAAGGTCTGCTGAATGGATTGCTCCCCACATTTCGTGTCCGCCGATTCTTCTTATAAAAAGTTTTGGAACCGGATAAAAGGCGAGCTCACTTGGTTTTGTTACAAGGAAATCACAGGCTCTCATCAAAAGATTTGTAATGTAAACTGCGGCAAAGATATCCTTGTTACAGAAGGCGTGGATTCCGCTCTTTGTGTCAGTAAGAGAAGTTTCTATTTCATTTTGGGCAAAGTTTGATTCTTCGGTCCAGTCATTAAAGTGAGTCTGAGCAGTTGATAATTCTGGGATTTTTTCTTTAAGCATTTCCCAGACGTTTTGGTAATCTCCGCAGTTTATATAAAGACAAGCCTTATTTTCTTTTATATATGGCAGCAAGGTCTTAATAATTCTGGAAAAAAAATCTCCCTGAGCACCGGCACCGCCTATAGTAAGTAAAAATCTTATTGGCTGTCCTCCTTCTGCACGCTTTATTCTTGCCTGACAGTCTTTTTCTATATTGCTTACAATTTCGTGGTCAATGTAATGTCCTGTATAGGCAATATCTTTTTCGCTCATAGGATTTAAAACCTTGTCTTTGTCAAAGCCGTGCAGAGTTTTATAGCCCCAGTAGCAGTTTTCTGTCTGAACTGTATGAATTGAACCTTCTGCCAGATGAAGAGCCATTGGCCAGTTATCAGGAATTGCATTTACAACTTTTGTCATTCCTGCATGAATTGCAGCCTGAGCCGGCCAGACATGAGTTCCTACAAAAGGAATATCTTTCGGAATCTCATTAAAAAGGGGAGTCATAAGTTCTGCATTTTTCTGATCGCCTGCATTGTAGCTTAATTTTTTAAAGCCTTCATAATTGAGAGGTTCCCAGAATAATTTATTGAATAATCCTATTTTTTGAGAGAGTCTTGAAGCTGTTGAATAAAGATTATTCTGATAGCTGATAATTTTTGTGCAGGTTGTTTGTGGAAAAGAGTTTAAATCCAGCCAGAGGGGAGTATAGCCCATTGAATGAGCCGCTGAGGCCATTGCCATTGAAATGCGATAGTGACCAAAGCCCATCCTTATGTTTCCAATAATAATTGCTTTGTCAGGCAGGTTTTCTTTAAATGTTTGATTTCCATCTGTATTTTCGGCAATGATGATATTTTTTACTCCGAATAAAGGAGTCAGAACGCTGTTGTCTGCCAAAGCAAGAGGATATTTTGTGCTTCGGTCATCACCAAACTTTCTTATAAACTTCTTCTGTCCTTTTAGGGCTTTTCTGTAATCTTTATTGCTGATTTTGTTACCGAATATTTCCATAATTTCCTCCATAAATCTACACTTCCTTTATTCTGATGTAGTGGTCTTTTCCG
>JAILQA010000332.1 GCA_024699205.1 Treponema sp.
CCCTCAAATATTGATAAACACTTGTATCGGAGCAGCAACAGGAATGCTTTCTTCCCTCTTTATTGGCTGGGCTTTTTCTGGTCTACCGAACGTAAACTTTGTAATAAACGGTACTCTTGCAGGTCTTGTTGCAATCACGGCAAACTGTCACTGCGTTACTCCTGGAGCAGCTGCAATCATCGGTGCAATCGGCGGAATTGTTATGCTTCTTACATCTAATCTTCTTGAAAAACTAAAGCTTGATGATGCTGTCGGGGCAATTCCTGTTCATCTTGCCGCTGGAATCTGGGGAACACTTGCAGTCGGAATATTTGGTCAGCCAAAACAACTTGGCACAAATCCTATTATGGGAAGCCAGTTCTTAGCTCAACTTATTGGAGTTGTAGTTTGTGGAGTTTGGGCATTCGGAATTGCATTTATCACTCTGTTCATTTTGAATAAGATTAAACCACTCCGAGTATCATCAGAAGATGAAGATAAGGGATTGAATATCGTAGAACATGGTTCTTCTACAATGATTTTTGATCTGTATGACAAAATGAGCGAGCAGGCAAGAACCGGTGATTTATCAATCAGATTAAAAGAAGAACCATTTACAGAAATAGGACAGATTTCGGCATTGTACAATAAGGTTATGGAAAAACTGGAAGACAGCTCCCTCGAAATGGAAAGTCTCAGCGCCTTTATGAATGATATAAAATACGGAATGTTCATTCTGGATGGAGAATGGAATATCCAACCGCAATATTCAGTGATTACTCCGAAAATTCTCGGTTGTCCTAATCCGGAAAATTACAACTTCCTTCTTCTGATGGCACGAACGCTCTCCCGCGAAAAGACAATGCTGCTCAAAGATTATCTTGAACATTTGTACAATCCGGAATTCAAAGAAAGTGTAATTTCAACCATGAATCCTATAAGAACTTTGGTAACCAATATCAGAGTTCCATCTGTACAAAATCCGGAAAAATCAGTTATCGTGCACAAGACTTTAAATTTTGAGTTCAAGCGGCTTTATAACCGTCAGCACACTAAAGTAATAAACATTGTTGTGTCTGCTCAAATAATAAATACAAAATAATACTGCTGAAAAAAAAGTGTACCTCCAAAAATTGTCTCCAACTTTTGAGGTACACTTCATTCACAATTCCAACCTTTTTTTACCAATTAGAAAAATTACTCAACCGTTACACTCTTTGCAAGATTCCTTGGTTTATCTGGATTGTTACCACGTAAAATTGAACAGTAATATGCAAATAACTGGGCAGGTATAACAGTAAGCAGAGAAGCCAAAGTTTCTGAACATGCAGGAATCTTTACAATTTCATCTGCTTTTCCTTCAAATGCACCGCTATCATCCTGAGTTATAACAAGAACAGATGCACCTCGGGATTTTACTTCTACCATGTTTGAACCAATTTTGTCATACAAATCAGGTTTTGAAGCAATTGCAACAACCAGTGTCTGCGGGTCTATAAGAGCAATAGGACCATGCTTTAATTCACCGGCAGCAAAAGCTTCAGAATGCATATAGCTTACTTCCTTTAATTTAAGTGCACTTTCAAGGCTGGTTGCACTGTCAAACTGACGACCAATATAGAAAATCTTATCTTTATTGTACTGACGGCTTGCAAACTTCTGAATTACTTCCTTGTTATCAAGAATCTCCTGGATTTTTTCCGGTATTGTTTCCAACTCAGAAAGAAGTTTTGTTGCTTCTTCATCACTTAATGTACCTTTCAATTTTCCTGCTTTAATTGCAAGTAAGAAAAGACAGAGAACTTGAGTTGTATAAGCCTTTGTAGATGCAACAGCAATCTCTGGTCCTGCAAGTGTATAAATAACATCATCAGCTTCACGACTTACAGTAGAACCTACACAGTTTGTAATTGCAATTACTTTTAGACCATGATTTTTTGCAAGTCTCAAGGCACTTAAAGTATCAGCAGTTTCACCAGACTGGCTTATAACAATAAAAATATCATCTTTTTCAAGTATAGGATCTCTATAGCGGAACTCACTGGCAACATCAACATCAACTTTAAGACGAGCTATTTTTTCAAATGCATATTTTGCAACTACACCAGCATGATAAGCAGTACCACAAGCTGTAATTACAACACGTTTTGCCTTTCGCCATGCATCATCAATTTTATTTTCTTCAAAATAAACATCTGTAGGTTTTCCATTTCCGTCTTTTACGATTCTAGGACGCATTGTATCTCGAAGAGCTTTTGGCTGCTCGTGGATTTCCTTAATCATAAAGTGCTCATAACCACCCTTCTCAGCTGCTTCCATATCCCATTCAACATGACTAGGAGTTTTTACAATTTTTTCGCCTTCAAAATTAAAAAGACTTACGTGATCGTTGTATAAGACTGCAATTTCTTTTTCATCAAGATAATAAACATCACGGGTATATTCCAAAAGAGCAGGAACATCAGAAGCAATAAAGTTTTCACCCTTGCCAAGTCCCACAACAAGAGGACTTTCCTTGCGGG